>JALWYP010000329.1 GCA_026992695.1 Flavobacteriaceae bacterium | reverse complement strand
AATGATTATTATGGGAATAGACATACCGTTTAAATTAAATTTATTTGGTAAAAAACCGTGGGAAGTTCCGCATCTTGACACACTTGAACTATGGAAGTTTGGCGATTATAAAACCTTTACTTCGTTAAAATTATTGGCACACGTTTTGGGCATCCCTTCACCTAAAGACGATATACAAGGCAGTGATGTCTTTAAGGTATATTACCAGGATAAAAATATAGACCGAATTGTTGCGTATTGTGAAAAAGATACTATTACCGTTGCACAAATACTATTAAAACTACGCAATGAAGAATTGCTTAGTGAAGAGGAAATATTGTATGTTTAAATAATTAGATTAATTTTGCTATTGCAGAACGGAAATCTCTTAATATGTTTAAAAATAAATTTCAACTATTTTTGTTTAGGGCTGTCTTTTTTACAATGACATTATTGGTTTATCGTCTTGCAGTAATAAACTTATCCCACAGAACAGTAGTACTTGCTTTTATTGCCGGTTTACTATTTTCGGGAGTGGTATATTATTTCGAGTTTCATCATAAGAAAAAAAAGTAGTCCAAAACAATACCTAACCTGCAAGGTCTTTACGACCTTGTAGGTTTTTTTATTGAACTCATCTTGACTTTTTGTTTTTAACCGAAAATGAGATGAAATTTGTTCAGATAAGACACTTTTGAAGAATATAGATCGCTACATTTAAGAAAAGTAACGAAATATGAACGAATTTAAGCCATTTTTTAGGAAATAGAAAAAGTCAAGATGAGTTCTTTAATTAAAAGTAAAACAGTTAAGAAGCCGGTGTGTTTTTATTATAAAACGGAAGTAATAAAAAAGACAAGCCGCCAAAAAAGATAATCGAAGCAATATTAGATGTCCATACAATCCAGCCAAAAGCTGTTCCTGCGGTTTCGGCAATACCAAAAACAGCAAGAATTCCAGCAACAAAAAACGGATACGAACCAAAACCGCTATTGGTAAATGCAAAAGCAAAACTTCCCACCACAAAAGTAATAATGATGGTGCCAAAAGAAATTGCCGCCGTTTCTTCAAGCGCAAAAGTTGCGGTATAGAATGACAATAAGTACAATCCCCAAATAATAAACGTATGAAGTAAAAAAGCTTTCTTCTTTTTCATTATTAAAACACTTAATACACCGTCTTTAAGACCCAAATAAAAATGCTTCACCTTTTGTTGCAATTTGGATTTCGAAAATTTTAAAAACAGAAAAAATACAAGGGCTCCAATAGTTAAAACACCCAATCCCAAAGCTATTTTTGAAGGTTTAATGAGTTGGGTTAAGTAGGTATAAAGTGTGTCAAATTGTAAGAGTAGTGCAATAGCCGTAAAAGCAAAAAGCATAATAACATCTATAACTCGTTCCGAAATAATGGTTCCGAAGGCTTTGTCAAAAGGTACATCTTCGTATTTGTTAATTACTACGGCTCTGGATACTTCACCGCTCTTGGGGATAAAAATATTCATTAAATATGCAACATAAACCGCCATAAAATTATTGAAAAGTTTGGGTTTATAACCCAACGGTTCTAACATAAAATTCCACCGATAAGCTCTAAAAATATGACTGAGTAAACTTAAAAAAACCGATAACGCAACAATACCGTAATTGGCTTTACCAAAATAATGTTTAATTTCTTGTAATTGTTGCGGAGTAAATTTTGAATACGAATAATAAATAAGAAAAATTCCCAATGCCAAAGGCAAACCTATTTTAAGAAATTTGGCAACAGATTTTTTCATAATAAAACGGGAGCTATTATGTAAGTAAGTTGTTTTCTTCGTTCGGGAAAACCAATGCGGGTTTAAAATTTTTGGCTTCTTCAACCGTCATAATTGCATAAGTGATAAGAATAAGCACATCGCCGGGAGCAACTTTTCTGGCTGCAGCACCGTTAAGTGTAATTTCTCCACTTCCGCGAGGTCCGGGGATTGCGTAGGTTTCTAACCGTTCGCCGTTGTTGTTGTTTACAATTTGCACTTTTTCACCCTCTATAATATTAGCTGCATCCATCAAGTCTTGGTCAATGGTAATACTGCCTATATAGTTAAGATCGGCTCCGGTAACCTTAACTCTGTGTATTTTAGATTTTACTACGTGTATTTGCATAGGGCAAAGATACTTAAAAGATTAAATAATTGTTATAAAACTTTAGGTTCCAAAAATTACACCAAAAATTAATTTAGAGCCATATTGTCTATAAGCCTAACAGCTCCCGCATGAACTGCTATAAAAGCCCTGTAAGGCGTGTTTTTTTGTTTTCGTTTAGCCGTTTTAAGTGTTTTTTCGTTGGCTATTTCAAAATATTCCAATTGTAGAAAGGAGTGATTTTTAAATCGGCTAACAACCAACTTGGTGAGTTTAGGAATACTTAAATCGTTAAATTTTTCTTTTACTTCTGTAAGTGTTTGGTAAATAAAAGTTGCTTCTTCGCGTTGTTTTTCAGTTAATCGTTTGTTACGGGAGCTCATTGCCAATCCGTTGGGTTCTCGTACAATTGGGCAACCCACAATTTGTACCGGAATATTTTCAATTTCAACCAGTTTTTTAATAATTTGAAGTTGTTGAAAATCCTTTTCTCCAAAATAAGCAACGGTAGGTCCTACTGTTTTTAATAACATAGAAACTACTGTTGCCACACCATTAAAATGTCCTTTTCGGTGTTTGCCTTCCATTTCGTTTTCCAACCCACCAAAACGGTATTTTTTAGATTTAACCATACCGTCATAAAATGCTTTTGCTTCGGGAGCAAAAACAATAATTTTATTGCTTAAAGTTGCCAGTAGAGCAACGTCATTTTTTAGCGTTCGAGGATATTTTTCAAGATCTGTTGCATTGTTAAACTGAGTGGGGTTAACAAAAATGCTAACTACCACACAATCATTTTGGGTTAACGCTCGTTTTACCAAAGATAAATGTCCCTTATGCAAAGCGCCCATAGTAGGCACAAAACCTATGGTTTTGGTGTTTTTTTTGCAATCCGAAAGGATTTTTTGAAGCTCCGATTTTAATGTAAGTACGTTCATTATAAAAATAAAATAGCCAGCAATATTAATATAATAAAGCCAATCTACATAAAATTTCGTAATTTTGCGTGTTTTTTAGAAGTGATGGACAGTTTAGTTTTTCTAAAAAAATAAATTAAAGTAACTTAATTAGAAGCTTCAATTACAAAAAAAATAAGCATGAAAGATAAAAGAATCCTGTATGTTTCCTCTGAAGTAATGCCATACCTTCCGGAAACAGAGATTTCTTCCATGTCGTTTGAAACCCCTCGAATGGTAAATAAAAACAGTGGTCAGATTAGAATTTTCATGCCTCGTTACGGTAATATTAACGAGCGGAGACACCAATTACATGAAGTAATTAGGTTGTCGGGTATGAACTTGGTAATTAATGATATGGATATGCCACTAATTATTAAAGTTGCATCCATCCCTAAAGAGCGAATGCAGGTATACTTTATTGATAACGAAGAGTACTTTAAACGAAAAGCTACCTATGCCGATGAAGATGGAAATTTCTTTAAAGACAACGATGAACGAGCTATCTTTTTTGCAAAAGGAGTTATTGAAACGGTAAAAAAATTAAATTGGGCGCCGGATATTATTCACGTTCATGGTTGGTTAGCATCCTTGTTACCGCTTTATTTAAAAACCTATTACAAAAACGAATCTTTATTTGAAAATAGTAAGATTGTAACATCAATTTATGAGGAAGGTTTCACAACCAATTTAGATAAAAATATTATCAAAAAAATTGCCTTTGATGAAATAGATAAAGAATTAATACCCGAATTAAAAAAACCAAACTATGTAAATTTAATGAAAGTTGCTATTAATAATTCAGACGCAATTGTTTTAGGATCAAGAGATATTCCTGAAGAATTAGAGCAATATCTTAAAACTATCGAAAAACCGATGTTAAATTTTCATAAAATTGAGGACTTTCAACAAGCTTATTTAGATTTTTACAACACAAAAGTATTGTAAGTAATCCTAAGTTAAAAAATCCATGAAAAAATCTTTAAAAACCCTTTAAAATCAAAAAAATAGGTAATGATTTTTCTGCGATTGATTTATCAAATAATAAAATATATGAAATTAAATAATAGTATCTCGCTTTTTAGCGTAGTCTTAGTTATAATTCTTTCGTTTGCATCGTGTAACGAAGATTTTTCAGAGATAGGAATAGATATTTTAAACGGACAAGAAATACAGGGAACCCAAGACAACTCTAAAACCGTTATTGCTTACAGCCGAAAACTTCTTCCGGTTGCAACCAACAATATGCCGGTGTATCAATTAGGAGTTTATAACGATCCTGTTTACGGAAAAACCACCGCAAATTTTTTAACACAAATAGGTTTATCTAGCCAAGACCCTACATTTGCGCAAGACGAAATACAAGGCGAAATAGTTGTAGATAGTGTTTATTTGTATCTTCCGTTTTTTTCAACCATACAAACAGAAGACGAAACAAATACCTATGTATTAGACTCTGTTTTTGGTAATCAACCTATAAATATTTCGGTTTACGAATCTACGTACTACCTAAACACTTTCGATCCCAATACCGGTTTTGAAGAATCTCAAAAATATTATTCAGATCAACAAAGCCTTTTCGAATCGCATCTTTCTTCTTTATTGGTAAATGAAACCGATTTAACCCCAAGTAACGAAGAAATCATCTTACGGCAAGAGCTTAACGAAGACGAAACAAATGCATTAGACACGCTTAAAAGATTAAAACCGGGAATTCGGGTAGCTTTAGATAATGCATATTTTAAAGAAAAAATAATTGATAAAGAAGGCGAATTAGAACTTTTTAACCAAAATAATTTTAAGGACTACTTTAGAGGCATTTACTTTAAAGCCTCATCTAACAATGATGATGGTACAATGTTTTTGTTTAAAACAGACGAAGCAGATGTAACAATTAGTTACCATTACCAAATTCCGAAACTTGATGACGATGATAATCCGGTTGTAGACGAACAAGGAAATCCTGTTTTAAAAACCGTTAACAAAAACTACGCGCTATCGCTCTCAGGAGTACAAACCAACGTGTTTGAAAACACTATTCCTCCCGCCATACTTGGCGATTTAGCAAGTCCCAACACAGTACAAGGCGAAGAGAATTTATACATCAAAGGAGGTGACGGAATCATGACAGTTATCGAATTATTTGGTCCCGATAATGACCAAAACGGAGTAGCTGACGAATTAGACGAACTTCGAACCAAAGATTGGCTTGTCAATGAAGCAAATCTAATATTTTATGTAAATCAAGATATGGTAACCGGAGGTGATGCAGAACCCGACCGAGTCTTTTTATACGATTTAAAAAACAACACGGTTTTAGAAGATTTTTCAAGAGATTATACTATTAATTTATTACCTAATAT
>JALWYP010000328.1 GCA_026992695.1 Flavobacteriaceae bacterium | reverse complement strand
TTCGTAATTATCATACGAATAAAACAACGAAACTAAAAAAGCTATGCCCACAATCAATAGCAATGGGGTTATTACTGTAACTAAGAAAGTGGAATACTTGTATCTAATATCCAGAAGTAAAAACGCCAATAACATAATGCTAATAGCAATATTTACTTCCGGTTTTGCCACCAAAATAGGAACACATAACAATGTTATGAATAAAATTTTGTAAAATGTTTGCTTGTTAATTACCACCTAAAACGTCTTTATATACTTGTGCTGTTTTCTTTGCTGTTTCTTCCCAAGTATAGTTTTTTTTAATTCGTTCTCTTAAATTTTGATTTGTCCCTGCTTGATACGCTTTATTAACTGCTTCCAGAATAGATTCAGGCGATTGCGGGTTGCAATAATACGCATCTTCTTTAAAATACTCTTTTTGATCTCCTTTATCGGTAATAACAATCGAGCAGCCCATATAAGCTGCTTCTAATGAAACCAGTCCGGTTGTTTCAAACCAACTGGGTAACACATGAGCTTTTGCCATACTATAAACGAATGCTAATTCTTCCTGCTTCATATGAGGGATAAAAGTAATATTATCTGCTGCTTCTTTACGACATTTTTCAAAATAATTTAAGGCATTGCTGGAAGGTGAGCCTATAATAAAAACGTTATAAGAAGTGTTGTTTAATGCCTTTATTAGTGTTAAGTGATTTTTTACCGGTGTTATTTGTCCTACCGAAATAACAGCATTTTCAAACTTTTTATACGCATTCCTTTTCTCGTTATTTATCTCTTTAGAAAAAACATGTACATCAATGGCGTTGGGTACAACTTGATATCGGTTGTTGATAGAAAAAGCTTTTTGTAATCTTCTGTACTCACTGGTAGAGTTGGGCAAAAGCATTTTAGCTTTAGTAATTACTTTTCGCATTGCTTTTTTTTGACCCCAAAAAGGATATCGCCAATCTGTTAATTTATCTTGTTTTTTTAGTATCCTCCCTAAGGTTTTAATGTATTCCACCTGATACGGAGAAAAGATTTTACTTAACAAAACCCTGTTTTTATTGTAATGGTGCGCTTCTACTTCAGAATAATCTATAAATATGGTAGAAAGCACGTAGGGTAATTTTGCTTTTTTAATAACTCCTAAAAGATCTGCGGGTCTGGAAATATTAAACAAATGAAGTAAGTGGTATTGCGAAAAATCAATCGAATCTTTTACCGTTTTAATCGTAACCGAAACGCCATCAATCTTATTTATATATTCAGCCGTTTTTAATATCTGGGTAGTATCTCCTCCCGGATGAGAAAAAAGCGTTGCTCTACTTACCATAAGTACCTTGATTTCTTCCACTTAATTTTCTATTTTAAGGGTTACAAAATCACGATAATCCTTTTGAGAGGCATAATACGCTGTTAAAAACTCTTTCTCTTCGGTAAATTCAGGTTTGGGTTTGTTGCTGTCAACCAACACCGATTTAAGGGATTGCAAAACAAATTCGGGAATGAGGTTTTTTAACTTTATTAGCGTGCTACTTTGTGTTAACTTCTGAACAAAGAAATATTTCGGCACATTATATTGATTGTGTTTTTGACCTAAATTAATAGAAATGTCTTCTTTTATTTCTAAAAATTGAAATACCTTTTTTAGTATTTTAGAAGTATTGTTAAAAAACTGATCGCTCGAAAAAATCAAAAGCTGTTCTTTTGGAAAAACTTGTGTGTATTTCTGAATTTGCGATTCGTATTCACCTAAAGAAATATACTGATTGTAAAACAATGCGTGTTTTTTCGGGTGCGTGATAATTTCTTTTAAAGGTACTTTTACATACCCTAAATTATAGTCCATTAAATAATGTGATATGGCTCGTTCCACAGGGTTACGAAGCACAATAATTATCTTTGCCTGAGGGTTAAAATCATAAATTCGTTGAGCCGCCTTTGGGCTTTTAAGGTAAGATGTGCTAAAATCTCCTGCTGCTTTAAAAGATTTTGCTTGCTTGTAAAGTTTTAAATAGTCTGGTTTGTTGTTAATTATTTTAGTTTTATAATACGTGTTTTTTACTTCCGGAAAAGCAAAAAAATGAGGTTCTTTAATAGAGGGAACAAATACCTGTGGGTGCTCTTCCAAATATTTAAACAGCGATGTAGTTCCTGATTTTGGTGTTCCTACAATAAAAAATGTGGGTTTAATCGTTTTCATCTAAAGAATCACTGTTTTTTTAAATTTGTTTTTTATCGCTGGTATTACACCGCTTAGGTATAAATTTAAAATGCTAAAATCATCCCAAGTACCTAAAACTTGTATTCTGGGCAAGGATAATAAATGGTTTTTGTGCGTAGCAAAAATGTTTCCTGTTCGAGTTGTGGTTGCCGTTTTAAAAAGAGACAGATTTTTTGCTATTTCTACCTCTCTTTTTCCTATTTCTGAAACCGTTCCGAAAGGATATGCAAAATGATGCACTTGTTTGTTAATATGCTTTTCTATTTCTTTTTTTGAAACTTGAATTTCTTCTACCACTTCCTCCTTTGTTAATTGATTTAACGGCAAATGATTTGCTGTATGGCATCCTATTGTAACCAAACTATCTTTGCTTAGCTCACTAATTTCTTTCCACGACAAGGCTTCTCTTGCAACATATTCTTTTTCCGAAATCGAATATTCTTCCTCCAGTTGCTTCCTGTAATTTTCTAATTGCGACTTATTTGCCTTTAAAAAAAGATTCCGCAAGGCGAAAAAGGTTGCTTCTTTTTCTTCTATGGTTTTTGAAGAAAAAGAGATTAATTTAGAATTGATGGTGAGCTCTATAAGATCGTTTTTAAGTAGGATATCTTCTATAAAATACCACCATAAAGAAGCGGTTTTATTAGGAAAACAATTAGTAATATAAATAGCAAAAGGAATGTTGTGTTTTTTAAATACAGGATATGCTAAAGTGAGGTTGTCTTTGTAGCCGTCGTCAAACGTAAAACAAATAAATTTTTGCTTGCTTTTATTTGAAGAAAGAAGCTCGTTATGTAACTGGTCTAATGATATAAAACGATAGTTTTTGTTTTTTAAATAGGTGATTAACCGCTCTAAATAATCTACTGTTACTTCATTGGCTGCGTTTAAAAAAAGCCTGTTGGAATCTGTTTTGTCTTTAACAATTTTATGCATAAAAACAACACTTCCTCTACCTGAATAAAAAGTATTAAACAAGTTACTAACCGGAAGTTTTGAAAGCAACCAAATGCGATGTTGTCTTTTACTATACACCTGAAGAAATTCTTTTTTTTACGTTTATTTTTAACCCCATTAGTATTTTTAAAAAATCTATGTGTGCCCAAAAAATAGCTTTTGTTTTTACTTTATTAAAAGAAAAAACCGCTTTTATTTGCTTAGCAAAAGTAGACATTAAAATAATGGGGACATGGTATGGGTAATATTTTTTATAATACCGCAGTCCGTTTAGTAAATAAAAATATTCTCTTAAAAAATTATGGTTGGTTACAGAGGCTACTTTGTCATATATTTTTGACGCATTGTTAACCTCAAATGTATAATTCATTCTTTTGGCTTTTGTACAAAAATCTGTTTCTTCCCAATACATAAAATAGGTTTCGGGAAAAAGCCCAACTTCTTTAAAGGTTGATAGGTGCGTAAGTAACGAGCTTCCCGTAATGGCATCTAATCTGCTGCTGTTTTCTTCTTGGGTTATTGCTTTAATTCCGTGCCGCCATTTTTTTACTTCAAACCCGCCATAATACATTATTTGGCTTTTGTTGTTAAAATAATAAATACTGTTTCCTACTATTGTTCTCTTTTTATCATTGATAAGTTCTAATTGCTCTTTTAGTACATTTTCTTCTATTTCTATATCCGGATTTACAATCCAAACGTATTCATCTGTTTTGTTTTTCAGTAGTTTATTTAAAACAACGTTTAAACCCGCACCAAAACCATTATTTTCGTTGTTTTTAATCAACACTACCTTATCTTGATAGTTAGAATATGTATTCCATTGTTGTGCTGTAAGGATTTTCATTAAAACATTTTCTCTCTTGCAAAAATCTTGTATAACTTCAATGCTATTGTCATTAGAGAGGTTGTCAACTATATAGACACAAAAATTAGAATAAGTTGCCTTGAAAAGAGTAGAAAGACAAGCCGTTAAATCCGCCCCCGAATTATAATTTACAAACAGTATGTTTACTTTTTTATTCATACTTCCAATGAGAGAGGTTTCGGTTATATTTTTTTTCTAACTCGGTTATTTCTTTACGATAGAATTGTTGGTAAATTTCTTTTTTTTCAATCGGAGATAGAGGTTCCTTTTTTAGTGGTTTTTTATTGATGGATGCTACTGTGTGGGCTAATTTATCTTTCCACGATTTTATCGGAATAAGTTTTCCTATTGCTTTTTTTATCGGGTTGGGTTTGTAAATAAAATCTCTAAGCGTTTTGCTCTTCGCTTGAGACGCAACATTACTTTTAATTGTAAAATCAAACTCAAACGAAGGAATGTTGGTAAATTCAAGAATGTCTGTTATCACTTTTTGAGTATTGTTTATAAGGTCTTCAAAAAAGTAAATTTGTATGTTTTCTTCACCAAAAATTGTTTCAAATCGTCGTATTTGTTCTGAATAAAATCCTCTGGAAATGTAACTGTAATGAATTTTATTATTATGTGTGTTTAGGCGATTTTGTTCTTTTAGTATTGCTTCTTTAAACGAAAATTTTTCTAACCCTCTTCCTTTAGTCATTAAATAATGAGAATAGGCTCTTTCAACAGGGTTTCTAAGGATAAATATTATTTTAATTGTACCCAGGGTGTTTTTAATCCGCTTGGCACATTCTTCAAAATAAGCATATTCCGGGTCTATTTCAACAAGAAAAGGTTTGGTTTGGTTTGAAAAATAGTTGAAGTATGAATCAATTCCTTTATCAAATTTTTCAGAATCTCTAAAAAAATGGGTTTCTTTATAGGTGGGTAAAGCAATGTCAGGGTGTTGCTGAAGAATATCATGTAGGGTTGAGGTGCCTGATTTTTGAATTCCTACACATATAAAATTAATTTTTTCTTTCATTTCTTTCTTTTAATATCCTTGCAGGAACACCGCCCACAATAACATTAGCGGGAACATCCTTTGTAACCACCGCATTCGCGGCTATAACTGAACCTGTTTTAATGGTAACACCCTTGGTTATAACCACCCCATGACCAATCCATACGTTATCTTCAATTACAATTGGTCTGGTCACAATTCCCTGATTAATCATATTGGTTTGATTACCTGAAAAATTATGGTCTGTATCTCTTATTGAAACACTATTAGCTATCATCACATTGGCTCCAATAGTTATCCTTTCGTTTACCCCAATTACGCTATATGAGCTAACATAAGAATTCTCTCCTAAAGTAAATTCTCCAGATCCTTGAATAATAATATCATGTTT
>JALWYP010000327.1 GCA_026992695.1 Flavobacteriaceae bacterium | reverse complement strand
ATAAATAATACGATATACAATGCAACCCTACAATTTTAAATGTTCACAATGTGGTGCAGTAAATTTTACTGAAGAAAACCAAAAGCTTAGATGTAATTATTGTGATAGCCTCTTTTTTATTGAAGTTGAAAAAGAAAAACCAACTGTTATTATTAAGAAAGGGGCAAATGTAGTTTTTGGAGGAAATGTAGTTGTTAAAGGCTCTATCGATATTCAAGAAGGTGCAATTGTGAAATTTACTGGTAAATTAACACTCTTAAAAAAAGCATCACTCCAAAAAATAAAAGAAGCAAAACTGAGGTTGATGAAAGAAGAAATAAACTAAAATACAATACCTGTAAAACTGTCTAGTTACGTATTTTAGGCAGATTTTTTATGTTAACAACTCACTTGGGTTGATACCAAAGCGTTTTTTAAACTTTCTATTAAAGTAAGAAGAAGACGGAATCCCTACATCGTACCGTACTTCCGATAAGGTAAAATGTACTTTGTTTTGTAATAACCAGTAGGCTTTTTGAAGCCTAATTTCCAAAATAAACTTCACTGGTGACATGCCGGTGTGTTGTTTTAAAATACGGGTAAGTTGTCTTTGACTGTAACCCACAACAGAAGCAAGTTGCGTTACTTTAAATTCCTCGTCACTTATGTTTTCTTCTACAACGGCTTTAATTTTATCGAGTAATTGTTTTTGGGCAGCGTCTATTTCTTCTACATCTTCAGGATGTTGTTGAATCCAACTTTCTCTATCAAATTTGTTTTGTAACAGATTATTTATACGTGCTAAAAGTTCGTTTTTATTAAACGGCTTTACTACATAATCGTCGATGCCCAAATTAAACCCTTTTATTATATCTTCTTCAAGGGTTTTTGCTGAAATAAGTATAAACGGAATGTTTTTAAGTTTCGGGTTTTCGTTTAATTTTTCACGTAATTGAAAACCGTCTAGACGCGGCATCATAATATCCGAAGTAATTAAATCGTAGGAGTTGGCATTCATTTTATCTAAGGCTTGTTGTCCGTCAAAAGCCTTTTCGCAATCGTATTTCTCAGAAAGAATTTCTTCCAGATACGAAGCCATTTCGGGGTTGTCTTCTACGATTAAAATTTTAGGTTTACTAGATGAAGTAATCTCGTTGTTGTCTGTAGATGATTCTTCTTTGCTAGTACTTGTATTTGAAAGCGATTTTTCACTTTGTTTTACATCTTTTTGAATAGTAGGAGTTACTTTTTCTTCTGAAACAGATTCAATGACAGATGTTTCAACAGGCATTGTAAAAATAAAGGTACTGCCTTTCCCCAGTTCGCTTTCAACGGTTAAGGAACCATTTAATAATTCGGAAAATTCTTTAGCAAGCGATAAGCCAATGCCAATTCCGCCCACGGCGTTGCTTTGTGAAGATTGGTAAAAGCGTTCAAATATTTTTTCGGTTTCGTTAAAATGGATGCCTTGTCCAAAATCGGTTACTTTTACGGTGAGTTGTTGGGTGTTGTCTAACTGGGCATCGAAAATAATTTTAGAATCTGAAGGTGAATATTTTACGGCGTTAGAGACTAAATTATTGAGTATTTTTTCTACTTTTTCTACGTCTATTTTAGCGGTTACATTGGCTTCGATATTAGATTGATAGACCAGTTTTATTTGTTTCATCTCGGCAAGCGAAGCAAAGGATTTAAAAATACGTTTTAAGGTTTGGTCTAACGGAACGGTATTGAGTTTTATGGTGGTCTTGTTTTTTTCAAACTTTAAAAGTTCGAGTATTTCATTGGCGTCTTCTACTACTTTTTTTGAGTTAATAAGAGCGGTTTTTATGTTTTGTTTTGCTTTTTCTTTTTGGTTAATGTTTTCAAGAGCAAGGTTTAAGTTTCCGGAAATTAAGGTTAAAGGCGTACGTATTTCGTGAGCGATATTACCCAGAAATTTGGTTCGCAGTTCGTTTACCTCTTGTTCTTTTTGCAGTTGGGTTTCGGCAAGGAGTTTTTTTCGTTTTTGACGGTTGTTGTTCCACTGAAAACCCATAAAACCAAGTAACAGTAACCCTAAACTTCCGAAAATTAATTTGTTTCGTTTGCTTTTTTCTTGTTCGAGTTGTAGTTTTTGTTGGGCTATTTCTTTGTCTTTTTCGGCGGTTTTAAATTTAGCGTCAAATTCGGCGAATTTTTCGGAAGAATAATTTTTAGAAATACTATCTTGAAGTTTGAAAAGTTTATTAGAAATTAACAAGGCATTTTTATAATCTTTTAATTCACTATAATTTTCAATTAATCCTTGGTAAATAGCAGATTTATTATACAAACCGGTATTAAAATTTCCTTGTAAGACAGTATTGAATATTTCATTTGATTTGGAATAATTTTTTTCTTTGCTTTCTAGTTTGGCAAGATTTACTAGGTTAAAATATTTTAGTTGAGGGTTTTTAATACTATCGTTGTATGCAATTCCCTTTTCAATAGTAGCCTTTGTTATTTGGTATGGGGCATTAAATTTTAGATAAATATCACCTTTTTGCATATAATAATAGGCAAGGACAGCAGGATTAGTAATTTTTGTTGTTTCATAGATAGTTAGTACCTTTTTTAAATAGATATTGGCTTCGTTCAAGCTTTCACTTACATTTGCCAAAGCACTATATGTTTTGGTTAAGAATCTTTCGTTAACTTGGGCATTTTTATAATACTTTAATGCAGTTAAATAATGTTTTTTGGCTTGTTTGTTAAAACCGGTAAGATAGTAGGTGTAACCTAAAGAAAAATAAGTATCTGCAAGTGCTAAATCGTTTAGATTTTTAGCAACTTCTATTGCTTTTTTATTATACTCTATAGCTTTATCTTGATTCTCTACCAAACTGTAATAATCTGCATAAAACATATAGGTTCTATATACAAAATAAGGCGATTTGCATGCAGTAGTTATTTTTTCTAAAGAAGTAATGGCTTGTAGAAAATCATCATATCTACCCAGATTATATAATACACCTGTTTTTCCTAGATATGCCGAGAGTGAAATAGAATCACATTTCTTTTCACCCACATATTCAATAGCTTTGTTGTAATAAAAATAAGTACTATCAGTATCTTGATTATTTAAAGCAATGTAATTGTAATAAATAACTTTTTCTTCATTGGTTTTTACACTATCCGGAAATCTTTCTTGCGAGTAAAGAGTTCCTACAAGAAAAAATACCAAAATAAATTGAAATAAAAACCGAACCATAAGTTGATGTTTTGGGTATTTCAAAATTACAAAAAAAAACAGTACTCCAAAATTTAAAAAAATAAGGTATGGCAAAAATGCGCCACAATATGGCAAAAATGAACCATAGTATTTAATAGTACCGGCGTAACATTGCAGTGAATTAATCAAATAAAAAAACCAAAATGAAAAATCTAGTTTTACTTTTTACTTTTTTAAGCACTTTTGCTTTGGTGGCACAAACCACGTATGTGCCGGATATTATTTTTGAAACTTATTTAGAAACTCATGATGCCAATGGTAATATTGTTGCTGTTGGAAGTCCTAATAGTATGGGGAATGGTATATCGGGCGATAATTATGTTACTACAGCAAATATAAACACGGTTTATTCCTTAAGTATAGATAATTTAGGTATTTCAGATTTAACCGGAATAGAAGATTTTGCAGGGTTAAATTTATTGTTTTGTGATAACAATAATCTTACCGGTTTAGATATTAGCCAAAATACCGCATTAACCACTTTATCATGTTTTAATAATCAAATAACAAGTTTAAATGTTAGCAATAACACCTCTTTAGAATACTTACAGTGCTACAATAATCCGTTAACTACTTTAGACTTAACGCAAAATACTGCTTTATCTGTTTTAGTATGCTATAATAATCAATTATCAGTTTTAAATCTTTCGCAAAATACATCATTGGAAGAATTGTTTTGTCAAAATAATCAAATTACAAGTTTAAATTTAAATCAAAATACCGCCTTAACAAAGCTAATATGTAAAGACAATAACTTAACAAGTTTAGTAATTAAAAATAATAACAACACCAATATAAATAATGTTGATTTTGACGCAACAAACAACCCGAATTTAACTTGTATTGAAGTAGATAATCCGGCTTGGAGTACTTCAAATTGGTCATCCATAGATCCCATTGCACATTTCAGCTCAAACTGTGCTAATGATACCTACGTCCCCGACGACAATTTTGAAAACTACCTTGAAACTCACGATGCAAATGGTAATGTTGTGCCTCTTGGCGACCCAAGCAGTATGGGTAATGGTGTCGCAAATGATAATGCTGTTTTCACCAATAGAATTAATACGGTTACCAGTTTATACATTAGTAGTCTTTCTATTTCAGATTTAACAGGTATTGAAAATTTTACTGCATTAACCTATTTAGATGTTTCAGGCAATAACCTTTCCAGTATAAATTTGAGTCAAAATACTGCACTAAGTCAGTTTTATTGTGCTGGAAATCAATTAACGAGTTTAGATGTGTCTCAAAATACATCATTAACTATGCTTGGTTGTAATAATAACCAAATAAATAGTTTAGATCTATCACAAAATACATACTTATATCAATTAAGTTGTTTTGATAATCAACTTACACAATTAAATTTTAAAAATGGTAATAACACCAATACTTCTAATGATAATTTTAAAGCATTCGGCAACCCAAACTTAATGTGTATTGAAGTGGATAATCCTGCATATAGTAGTGCAAATTGGACAAATGTTGACCCTATTGCACACTTTAGCGCAAACTGTGCTAATGACACCTATGTTCCCGACGACAATTTTGAAAACTACCTTGAAACTCACGATGCCAACGGTAATGTAGTAACGGTAGGAGATGCAAACAGTATGGGTAATGGTATCGCAAATGATAATTATGTGTTTACCAATAGAATTGATACGGTTACAAACTTAAATGTGAGTAATCAAACTATCGCTGATTTAACCGGTATTGAAGATTTTACGGCTTTAACTAATTTAAATTGTAGTGTCAATAGCTTAACATCTTTAGATGTAACGCAGAATACGGCTTTAACTGATTTAGATTGTAGTGGCAATAGTTTAACTTCTTTAGATGTAACGCAGAATACGGCATTAATAAGTCTTTTGTGTCAAACGAATCAATTAACCAGCTTAGATGTAACTCAAAACATATCATTAACAGGACTTTGGTGTTATGGTAATCAGTTAACATCCTTGGACGTATCTCAAAATACAGTATTAACACTCATTAACATATCAGGAAATCAAATCAGCTATTTGGATGTAAGCACAAATGCTAACTTGCAAGAATTATATTGTAGAAACAATCAATTAACCGGTTTATCGGTTTATTACAATAATATTTTACAAATATTAGATTGTGATAATAATCAAATAGGTAATTTAATTTTACCAAACCAATCTACTAGTTTACAAAAATTAAATTGTGATAATAACAATATA
>JALWYP010000326.1 GCA_026992695.1 Flavobacteriaceae bacterium | reverse complement strand
CGGCATCAAAATTTTGAAGTTTTTCGGAAGAAAAAGTAATTTTATTTTTAAATAAGGGTTCAATTTCTAAAAGTTTTTGAGTTAAAACAGGTAGTAAATACGCATCATTTGAAGATTGTTTAACCACGATGTTATGTCCTGAGATTAACACCGAAATAAAATCATGAAAACCAACTAACGGAATGTTTCCAGCCATAATAACAGCCACATTTTTAGTGGTATTTTTTAAAAATGCATAGCTGCTTGTCCATAGTTGTAAATTGTTTATTGTAAGTGCATCTGCCCAAGCGGTTAGCGAAAAAACAATGTTTTCTTGCGTAAACCAACCATTATGTGCTTGTGCTTTATTTATTGCGTTCTGAAGCGTTAAATAATCTGTGGATTCATCAGTTTTTTTATCTAAGTAGTTTAAGTATCCATTTAAAAAACTTCCTAATTTTGCAAAAGCGTTAATTCTTTGTTGTAGTTGCATATTGTGTTTGTAGTTACGTATATATACCTTAATTTTGCGCAAATTTAGTAAAAGAAATAGCGATGGCAATTATAATAACAGACGAATGTATTAACTGTGGCGCTTGTGAGCCGGAATGCCCCAATACAGCAATTTATGAAGGAGCTGATGATTGGCGATATTCAGACGGAACCGATTTAAAAGAAGTGGTAGTGCTTCCTAACGGAAAAGAAGTAAATGCAGATGAAGCGCAAGAGCCTATTAGCGATGAGTTTTATTATATAGTGCCCGATAAATGTACAGAGTGCAAAGGTTTTCATGAAGAGCCTCAATGTGCGGCAGTTTGCCCTGTAGATTGTTGTATTCCTGACGAAAATTGTGAAGAAACCGAAGAAGAATTACTATCTAAGCAACAATTTATGCACCATAAATAGGTAAATGCTATTTGGTAATAGGTGATTGGTCTTAGATTTCACCGATATTAAAACAGACAGCTTGTTTTTTTTATGTAAAATAAAAATAAACTGCTTTTTACTTGACATCCCCTGTTTCAAGGTTGTATATTTGCAACCTTTAAATTAAAACTTCTACACTATGGGGATGAAATTATCTCAATTTGACTTTAACTTACCACCAGAACTTTTAGCCGAATATCCGGCACCCAATCGCGATGAGTCTCGATTAATGGTATTAGACAGAGCAAATCAAACTATTGAACATAAACAATTTAAAGATTTAATTAATTATTTTGACGAAGAGGATGTTTTAGTTCTTAATAACACAAAGGTTTTTCCGGCAAGACTTTTTGGCAACAAAGAAAAAACCGGAGCTCGAATTGAGGTATTTTTACTTCGTGAACTCAATAAAGAAACAAAATTGTGGGATGTATTGGTTGATCCTGCACGAAAAATTAGAATAGGAAATAAACTTTATTTTGGTGAAGATGAGTCGTTGGTTGCAGAGGTAATAGATAATACTACTTCAAGAGGAAGAACATTACGATTTCTATACGATGGAACTTACGAAGAGTTTAGAAAAAAACTCCAAGAATTAGGTCAAACACCACTTCCAAAATACATAAAAAGGGAGGTAGAACCGGAAGATGCAGAACGATACCAAACTATTTTTGCAAAACATGAAGGTGCCGTAGCAGCACCCACATCGGGTTTGCATTTTTCTAAACATTTATTAAAACGATTAGAAATTAAAGGAATAAATTTTGCCGAACTTACGTTACATGTTGGTTTAGGTACTTTTAGTTCGGTTGAAGTAGAAGATTTATCGAAACATAAAATGGACTCTGAAGAAATAATTGTTCCTGCCAACGCCGTTGATATTGTAAATACAGCGATTAAGAATAAGAAACGAATTTGTGCTGTAGGAACAACAGTAATGAGAGCTTTAGAGAGCTCGGTTTCATCTGAAGGGACTTTAAATTCATATCAAGGTTGGACAAATAAATTTATTTTTCCTCCTTATGAATTTAGTATTGCAAATTGCATGGTAACAAATTTTCATACTCCTAAATCTACTTTGCTAATGATGGTATCTGCTTTTGCCGGTTACGATTTTGTAAAAGAAGCCTATGCACAAGCGGTTAAAGAAAAGTACCGATTTTACACCTATGGTGATGCAATGCTAATTATTTAAATTTAGCTTATCGGTTTATCTAGTTGTTTTTTGTAAAATAGAATAATCTGAACAGATTCTCCTTTGTTTTACTATAAGTGAATTACCTCTCCATAGGCATCTGCAACAGCTTCCATAACGGCTTCGCTCATAGTGGGATGTGGATGAATGGCTTTAAGTACTTCGTGTCCAGTAGTTTCTAATTTTCTGCCTAAAACAGCTTCGGCAATCATATCGGTTACACCGGCACCAATCATATGGCAACCTAACCATTCGCCATATTTAGCGTCAAAAATCACTTTTACAAATCCGTCTTTAGCGCCTGCAGCACTGGCTTTTCCGCTTGCAGAAAACGGAAATTTACCTACTTTTAACTCATAACCTGCTTCTTTTGCTTGTTTTTCGGTCATTCCTACACTGGCAATTTCGGGTGAAGCATAGGTACATCCGGGAATGTTTCCGTAGTCGATAGGTTCTACGTGTAAACCTTTTATTTTTTCAACACAAGTAATGCCTTCGGCAGAAGCTACGTGAGCTAATGCAGGACCGGGAACTACATCTCCAATAGCATAATATCCCGGGATATTAGTTTGGTACCATTCGTTTACTAAAATTTTATCTCTGTCGGTTACAATGCCTACATTTTCTAGCCCTATGTTTTCAATATTGGTTTTAATACCAACGGCAGACAATACTATTTCGGCTTCCAGAATTTCTTCTCCTTTTTTGGTTTTAACTGTAGCTTTTACCATTTTTCCGGAAGTGTCTAATTTTTCAACTGCCGAATTAGTCATAACTTTAATACCGGCTTTTTTAAACGAGCGTTCAAATTGTTTTGAGACTTCTTCGTCTTCAAGAGGAACCAAATTCGGAAGGTATTCTACAATAGTAACTTTTGTTCCCATTGCATTATAAAAATGAGCAAATTCTACACCAATGGCACCACTACCAACCACAATCATACTTTTAGGTTGTTTTTTTAGCGTCATTGCTTCGCGATAGCCTATCACTTTTTTTCCGTCTTGTTTAAGATTGGGTAGCTCTCTCGAGCGTGCTCCGGTAGCAATAATAATATGATTGGCAGTATATTCGGTTCCGTTAACTTCTATCTTTTTTCCGGGTTTTAATTTTCCGAAGCCTTCAATAACATCAATTTTATTCTTTTTCATTAAAAACTGTACGCCCTTACTCATTCCGTCTGCAACTCCTCGACTACGATCGATTACTTTTTCAAAGTCTTTATCGGCGCCTGTAACTGTAAGTCCGTACGATTCGGCGTGGTTTAAATAATTAAAAACTTCTGCACTTTTAAGTAATGCTTTTGTAGGAATGCATCCCCAGTTTAAGCAAACACCTCCTAGGTTTTCCTTTTCGATAATAGCGGTTTTAAAACCTAATTGAGAAGCTCTAATAGCTGTTACATAGCCGCCAGGACCACTTCCTAAAACAATAATATCGTACGTGCTCATTTTGTAATTATTTATGTTGTTATTGGTTTGCGAAATTACAAAATGTAGTTTTAAAAAGACAGGAAAGCGAAAACTTTTTTAGATTTTAACCACCACATAACCTCTATGTGTTCTTCTGTGGTATTTACCGTTCCAATAATAATATTTGCTTCCTTTTACGTATACTACACGATGGTGCTTTGGAGCATATTTTACCGCTACTATCTTTGTAGCTGGAGCTGTTGTAACAACACGAGTTACACAAGAAGTAAAAAAGAATAAACTTAAAACAGATAAAATTACTAACTTTTTCATGATTATTAAGGTTTTTGTTTACCTCTTTGACCTCGAAAAGTTATAATGGTTTATTCTTCTTCGTTAAAATTTAAGGAAAGTGAGTTTACACAATAACGTGTTCCGGTTTTGGTAGGTCCATCGTTAAAAACATGACCTAGGTGTCCTCCACAATTTGAACAAACAATTTCGGTACGGAGCATTCCGTGACTTTTATCAAGTACGTAGGTAACCGAATTTTTTATTGCTTGATCGAAGGAAGGCCATCCGCAATGACTGTTAAACTTGCTGTTGCTTTCAAAAAGTTTTTCTCCACAACCGGCACAAACATAGTCTCCTTTTTTAAAATGCAGGTTGTACTTTCCGGAAAAAGGGGGCTCGGTACCCTTTTCAATTAAAATATGATATTGTTCTGAGGTGAGATTTTTTGATTTCAAAGGCAATTAGTTTTCAGGAATAAATTTTAATGCTGCGCCATTAATACAATGTCTTTTTCCTGTAGTTTTTTTAGGTCCGTCATCAAAAACATGTCCTAAATGCCCGCCACAAACAGCACAATGTTCTTCGATACGGGTGTACCCTAAGTCATTATCTGTTGAAAAAGCTACATTGCCTTTAATCTCCCTATCAAAAGATGGCCAACCGGTACCACTGTCAAACTTATGTTTGCTTTTAAATAACGGAGTATTACAAGCGGCACATACAAATACACCTTTGGTATAAACTTTATTTAATGGGCTTGAAAAAGGAGGTTCGGTACCTGCTTTACGTAACACTCGATACTGTAAGGGTGTAAGTATTTGTTTCCATTCTGTATCGGTTTTAGTGATTTTAAAAACGGCTTTCTTTTCTTTCTTTTGAGCAGTTGATTGGCAACTTACTATAAGCAACACAATAACAAGTGAGATAATCTGTTTCATTTATTCTAAATTTTTGTATTGATAAAGGTGCGAAAAATTTCCGCACCCGTAAAATAAATAGTTTAAAAAAGAATTAGTTAGGAAGCATTATAATGTCATTTGTGTTAATTTGCATTACTTCCAGTAATTCTTCCATAGAATAGTTAGCCGAAGCAAATTCAGCCGGTACAATAGCTATTCTGAATACTTGGTCGGAAGTAAAATCGGTTCCTAACGTAGCGAGGTCAAAATTTCCATCTATGAGCAATTCTACATCAAAAAATGTATGATTAAATATATACTGAATGATGTCGCCGTTAGTAAAGAAAAAGTTTTGAGGAAGCGGAGCCCAAGCATCTGCCGTACCTCCATTTCCATCGTTTACTACTTTTTCAAGTCGATAAACTAATATAACATCGCTTTCATATACTTCAATATCGTTGGGTATCTGAATTAACGACTCTTGTAAACCTGTTTCGGGATTGAAACTAAAATTTGTAGTTACCTCAAAAACTTGTCCCAGAATGTTAATTCCGTCTTCACCGGGAGGTCCTTGTGGTCCTTCGCAAGAGGTTAAAAATACAGTAGTTGATAACGCTAGAAATAAAAGTAGATTTTTCATAATACAAATTGTTTTATAGCATATTTACAAAAGTCGTTCCAAAAGGAACATATTCTTTTAAAAGCGAATGCTACAGTTGTATCATGAGTATATAAGTCGTTAA
>JALWYP010000325.1 GCA_026992695.1 Flavobacteriaceae bacterium | reverse complement strand
ATCGTAGACAAATTAGGAGTTGACGAGAACGAAGTTGTAACCGAAGCTAGCTTCACAAACGACTTAGGAGCAGACTCCTTGGACACAGTAGAGCTTATTATGGAATTTGAAAAAGAATTTGATATTCAAATCCCGGACGACCAAGCCGAAAACATTGCTACGGTAGGTCAAGCAATCTCTTATATTGAAGAAGCTAAATAAAAATACTTCTTTATGGAACTTAAGCGAGTTGTTGTAACAGGACTGGGTGCATTAACACCAATAGGTAATAACATCCCTGAGTATTGGGAAGGATTAAAAACCGGAAAAAGCGGTTGTGCTCCTATTACCTATTTTGATGCCGAAAAGTTTAAAACAAAATTCGCTTGTGAGATTAAAAATTTTAATCCACTGGATTATTTTAACCGAAAAGAAGCCCGAAAACTAGACCGTTTTGCTCAATATGCCTTAGTTTCTTCAAAAGAAGCTATCGAAGATGCCAACATTAATCTAGACGAAATTAATAAATTTAGAGTTGGTGTTATTTGGGGAGCCGGTATTGGTGGACTGGAAACTTTTCAGAACGAAGTAATAAATTTTGCAGAAGGGGATGGAACACCGCGTTTCAACCCCTTCTTTATTCCTAAAATGATAGCCGATATTGCTCCCGGTAATATTTCTATCAAATACGGTTTTATGGGTCCCAATTATGCAACAGTTTCTGCTTGTGCTTCTGCAGCAAACGCCATGATAGATGCCTTTAATTACATTCGTTTAGGAAAATGCGACATCATCGTAACCGGTGGTAGTGAAGCCGCTGTAACCAAAGCAGGGATTGGAGGATTTAATGCAATGCATGCATTATCTACCCGAAATGAAAATCCCGAAACAGCCTCTAGACCTTTTGATGCTACCCGTGATGGGTTTGTACTAGGCGAAGGATCGGGTGCTCTTATTTTAGAAGAATACGAACACGCCAAAAAAAGAGGTGCAAAAATTTATGCCGAAGTTATAGGTGGCGGAATGTCAAGCGATGCCTATCACATGACCGCTCCACATCCAGAAGGAATAGGTGTTGAAAGAGTAATGATAAATTGTCTCGAAGACGCAAATATTTCTCCCAACAAAATTGATCATATCAACACGCACGGTACGGCAACCCCACTAGGAGATGTTGCCGAACTAAAAGCTATTACCAACGTTTTTGGCAACCATGCAAAAGAGATAAACATTAATTCAACCAAATCTATGACCGGTCACCTTTTGGGTGCTGCCGGAGCTGTAGAAGCAATTGCTTCTATTTTAGCAATGCAACACAGTTTGGTGCCTCCCACTATAAATCATAGTACCGTTGATGAAAACATTGACCCCAACCTTAATCTTACCCTTAACAAAACTCAAAATCGCGAAATTGAATACGCTATGAGTAACACATTCGGGTTTGGAGGACACAATGCTTGTGTGTTATTTAAAAAATACAAACCTGAATAAAGAATTTTTCCTTAGGCAGGAATAAAACCTTTTAATGACATTATTAAAAAACATATTTTCCTCCAAAACTGAAAAAGGCGGAGAATTTTATAATGCTGTTAAAAAAATTATAACCTTTTCGCCAAAAAACGTATCCTTTTACCAAAAAGCCTTTACCCACCGATCGCTTAATGAAAAAACCAGTGAAGGAAATACCATTAGTTACGAACGATTAGAATTTTTAGGCGATGCCGTTCTAGGAATGGTAATCGCAGCACATTTATTTAAAAAAGTGCCTGCCGGAGACGAAGGATACCTAACTAAAATGCGATCGAAGGTAGTGAGCAGAGAACACCTTAACGAACTAGGAAGAGACTTAAATTTAATAAAATTTGTACGAACTTCGGTGCCGTCAAGTCAGTTTGGGCAAAACATTCACGGAAATCTTTTTGAAGCATTAGTAGGAGCCATTTACCTGGATAGAGGTTTTTCGTATTGTGAAAAATTTATTCAGAAAAGAGTAATTAAACCTTATGTAGATATTCAAAAACTGGAAGGAAAAATAATTAGCTACAAAAGCCTTTTTATTGAATGGTGCCAGAAAAACAAAAGGGAATTTAAATTTCATATCTACGAAGACACCGGAAACGAAAGCCTGAAATATTTTGCTGTTAAGCTTCAACTCGATGATAAAACCGTAGCTAAAGCTAGAGCCACTTCAAAAAAGAAAGCCGAAGAACGTGCCGCAAAAAGAGCTTATTATAAGCTTAAGCGCACAATGGAAAGCAAAAAAAAATAAACACACTGTTTCTGCTTTCTTAAATAGCTACTTTTGTAAATTTGTTGCAATTATATCAAACAACACAATAAATGGCGGTTTACAAATTAGTTTCTGAGGATGAAGAGTTAAATCAAAACTATACAATAGTAGCCATTCACTGTAATCTGGAAAATTACAAGTTGGCTTTTTTGCTAAATAAAACACTAAAAATAGCACTTGTTAGACAAAAAGAAGATTTTATCCCTAATTACAAGCATTCCGAAATATTTTTTCCGCTATTTAAATATACCAATTCCTTAACACACCAAACCTATTATTTAGTACCTAACAAAACAACTTCAGAAAGTCAAGTAACACCTAATACAGGCGGATTGTTTGAAAATAACGTACTTTTACAAAAACAAACTCATTATTTAGTACCTGAGTATAAACAAACAGATTATATTCTAAAAATAAACACCCCGCTTTTACCTGACGAAAAATCAGCATTGCAAAAACAAATAAAACAAATGAAGCAAATACTATCTGTTTATTATATCGAAAACAATAAAATTAAAACCAACAAAAACCTTATCATACTATAATGCCAAACCAAAAAAAAACAAAAATCATAGCAACACTTGGTCCTGCTTGTTCCTCCAACGAAATCATAAAAAAAATGATTATTGCAGGCGTCGATGTTTTTAGAGTTAATTTTTCGCACGCCAATTACGATATTGTAAAACAAAACATACAAACCATACGTGAACTAGGAGCATCGTTAGGTACAAACACGGCTATACTTGCCGACTTACAAGGTCCCAAACTACGGGTTGGAGAAATGCAAGAAAACACAACCATTAAAGCCGGCGACGAAGTTATTTTTTATACCGGTGAACCCTTTGTAGGAAATGCCAAAAAGGCGTACATGAACTACGATTTATTTCCAAAAGACGTAAATCCCGGCGAGCGTATTATAGTAGATGACGGAAAGTTAATTTTTGAAGTATTAAAAACCAATAACCAAAACAAAGTTAGTACTAAAGTTATTCAAGGCGGTGCTTTTAGTTCAAAAAAAGGAGTTAATTTACCCAATACCAAAATTTCTTTACCTGCCCTAACACAAAAAGACAAAGAAGATGCTGTTTTTGCTATTGAACAAGAAGTAGATTGGCTGGCACTATCGTTTGTACGAAATGCAGACGATTTAAAAGAACTTCAAGCCTTAATTGAAGCCCATAGCGAGTATAAAATTCCCATTATTGCTAAAATTGAAAAACCCGAAGCCGTTCAAAACATCGATAAAATAGTGGGATACTGCGACGGTATCATGGTGGCTCGTGGCGATTTAGGAGTAGAAGTACCTGCCGAGGAAGTTCCGCTTATTCAAAAACAACTAGTGTTAACCGCAAAAAAAGCGCGTATTCCTGCCATTATTGCTACCCAGATGATGGAAACCATGATTACCTCCTTAACACCCACTCGTGCTGAGGTAAACGATGTAGCAAACTCGGTAATGGACGGAGCCGATGCCGTGATGCTCTCAGGCGAAACATCTGTGGGAAACTATCCGGTTGAGGTTGTTAAAACCATGGCTACTATTTTAAAAACAGTAGAGGACTCTCCGTTAATAAACGTTCCTCAAAATCCGCCACATGTACGTACCAACCGATACATAACCAAATCTATTTGCTACCACGCAGCACATATGGCTAACGAAATAGAAGCAAAAGCAATATGCACCTTAACTAATAGTGGTTATACGGCTTTTCAAATTTCGGCTTGGCGTCCTTCGGCACATATTTTGGCGTTTACATCTAACCATCGTATCCTCTCAAGGTTAAATTTACTCTGGGGGGTAAAAGCATTTTATTATGATCGATTTGTTAGTACCGATGAAACCGTTGAAGATGTAAACCAAATAGCTTTAGAAAAAGGGTTTGTAACACAAGGTGATTTTTTAATAAATCTTGCCGCTATGCCTATTGTAAAAAAAGGTATGGTTAATACCTTGCGGGTGAGTAAGGTTTAAATTATCTTTTGATCAGATTTTGTAATGTGAAGTTAAAGAATTTATTTTTGAGTAAGCATTCGATGTGCTTTTATCAAAGTAGTTAAACCAGAGTCCATATTCCTACTTAACAACCAAAGCCCTGTTGTTAAAAAAGAATTTCCGGTAAAATTTTGTTCCACTAGTGTCAATTGATTATTGGGGTCAATAATCATAAATCGTTCACCATATCCATCTGCCCAAATAGTTTTACTTTTAGAATCCAGATACCATTGATAGGATACTCCATCATAACGATTATGGCTATCTTTAATATGAGAATATTCTGTAGTGCTTTCTGTTATCCATTCTTCTGGTACTATTTGTAAGTCATTCCATTTGCCATTGTTTGCAACCATGGCTCCAATTCTTGCCAAATCTCTAGTACTCATATATAAGTAATATTGTTTGTGTAGGGATTTTTTCTTTGGAAAAAACCAAGGATCTCCTAGAATTACATTCTCTTTTGTAAAATCTTGCATTCCTAATGGTTTAGCTAGATATTCTTCCATAAACTCTCCAATTGAAGTACCCGTTTCTTGCATGAATATGGTTCCTAATACATTTGCATCAAAATTGTTGCTAAAAAAATAGGTCCCATGTTCATGGCTTCCCCTTTTTGGACGATCTGTAATCTGAGAATCATGTTCTCCTTGTGCGGGCAAATATATACCTGATTTAAACATTAAGAGATCGCGAATAGTTGCTTTTTTTTCATCTAATGTTAAAGGTACTGTTTCGTCAATTTTTAATTCGGCTAAAGTTTTATTTAAATTAATCATCCCTTTATCAATTGCAATTCCATACAATAAACTCAAAATTGCTTTACGAATAGAAGCAATATTCATTATTTTATCGGTAGGTCCATATTCATAGATAATTTTTTCATTCTTAAGAATAATAACAGCTCTCGTTCTTTTAGGTTTTTCTTTAGGTGTTAAAATACTATCAATCTCTTTGGCAACAGGCTTACCATAAACTAATTCAGTCTGAAAATCAGGTGATGGATTGTAAATTCTAGGTAGAGAAGAAAAAATTAGGACTATTAAAATCAAAATTCCTACACCAAATAGAATGTTTTTTATAATCATTTTTAACTTCATTGTTTTTTTTGTTTTATTACAAATAGGCTATGTAAAACTCTTATATTTTGATGATTTGAAAAACTATAACATCATACTTTATTTACGTTCTT
>JALWYP010000324.1 GCA_026992695.1 Flavobacteriaceae bacterium | reverse complement strand
ATAATTTTGTAAAATTGCCCGTTCTTACGAAGAATATTCAAGACATTAATAACTTTACAGACGCAAGTAATAAAAAACACTCACTTACTAATAAAATCACTATTTTAATGTTTCTGGGGAAACACCCGATAGAACAGAAAGCAGCCATATATAATCTAGCTCATAAAATATATAAAAAAAATTACCTTTTTAATGACTTTCAATTTGTTTTACTTTCCGAAAAAGGAACCCAAGACGAAGTGAAAGAAATACTAAAAGAACTCCAACAAATTGAAGATACCAAAGGGTGGAAGTTTCTTTATGGAAACACACGAGAAATGAAAAAAATATTTATTTCGCTACAATCTAACTACAAACTAGATAAAAATTTTAGCACTCCGTATGTGTTTATTATCGATAAAAATAAAAATTTACGAGGCAGAAATGATGACGAAGATATAGGCATCGTTTACGGATACAATGCATCCGATTATTCTCTTATTAATAACAAAATGAGCGATGACATTAAGGTATTACTTGCCGAATACAGGTTAGCATTAAAAAAATATAAAAGCAACAGAGAGATATGAAAAACTATTCCTACATAGGTATATCCTTTATTATTTTAATTTTTGGGATTTGGGCAGTTCCTAAAATAGTAGCTAAATTTTCCCAACCCAACTTAGAAGTGATTGGTAAAGTCCCTGAGTTTAACTTTATAGACCAAAACGGAAAAACAATCACTAACCAAAGTTACAAAGGAAAAGTATATGTGGTAGAGTTTTTCTTTACTACTTGCCCGTCTATTTGCCCCATTATGACAGATAATATGATTAAAATCGACAGTAAGTTTTTTGGAAACCCAAAATTTGGAATTGCTTCCATAACCATTAATCCCGAAAACGACACACCTCAAGTATTAAAAGAGTATGCCAAAAAACACCAAATTACCAGTCCAAATTGGCATTTACTAACCGGAAGTAAACAAGCAATTTACGACCTTGCCAAAAAAGGTTTTAATTTATATGTTGGAGAAAACAGTGAGGTAGAAGGAGGTTTTGAACACTCGGGTTTTTTTGCATTAGTTGATCAAGATGGAAATATTAGAAGCCGAAAAGACAAACTTGGTAATCCGGTTATTTATTACAACGGACTTGAAACAGAAGGGGTGCAAATGCTTATCGAAGATATTAAAAAACTTTTGTAAATAATGAATACTTCCAAGAACAATAACAAACTTATTTGGACACTATCTATAGTAATACCTGTTGTAGTTGCAATCCTTTTTAGAATACGAATACCCGGTGTAGAAAGATTGGGTTTTTTACCACCCATTTATGCCGGAATTAATGCATTAACAGCCGTTATACTTATTATAGCAGTGTTTCAAATAAAAAAAGGAAATCGAAAAATGCACCAAAATCTTATGAAAGTCGCCATTGGTTTATCTGTTCTTTTTTTAGTGATGTACATTGCGTATCACATGACCTCAGACCCCACACCCTATGGTGGAGAAGGCGTGTTAAAAGGTGTTTATTATTTTATTCTTATATCACACATTATTCTTTCAATAGCAGTTATTCCGCTAGTATTAATTACTTTTTTTAGAGGAATAAACCAGGATTTCATAAAGCACAAGAAAATAGCAAGAATCACATTTCCATTGTGGTTATATGTTGCTATTTCCGGAGTGTTGGTTTACTTAATGATTTCTCCATATTACTAATTATGAAATATAAATGGGTTTTTATTGTAACAATTCTATTACTTCTCTCGTCAATTAGTACCGAAGCACAATGTGCAATGTGCAGAGCGGTACTTGAAAGTGAAGAAGGAGGAAAAGCAGCAAAAGGAATTAACAACGGAATCATGTATTTAATGATTTTTCCGTATTTGTTAATGGCAGGTATAGGATATGCTATTTATAAGAGCAGAAAAAAGAAGTAATTTTGAAAAAAACAATCATATTTGTAACACATTGCTACTTACCATGACTTATGCAACAACTATTTGATACAATGAAATTAATCAACCAACATCTATTTATTCTGTTTTTTATACTAGTAGGGTTTCAGTCTTATTCGCAGGCAGATTTGCAACAAGAAAAAAAGTGGACACTAAAAGAATGTGTCGAATATGCTTTGCAGAATAATATTTCAATAAAACAAATAGTACTAGATGTTGAAAATGCCGAACTCACAAAAAAAGATGCTTTCGGTAATTATTTACCTTCGGTAAATGGATCAATTTCCAATTCATGGAATACTGGATTAACACAAGATATTACTACCGGAATTTTACGTAACCAAACCACCCGAAACTCATCCTATAGCATCACTGCCGGAGTTACCGTATTTAGAGGTTTACAAAACCTTAGGCAATTGCAATTATCCAAACTACAAAAACTAGCTGCACAGTACAACTTGGATAAAATGAAAGACGACATAGCCATTTTTGTTGCCA
The DNA here is from genome assembly GCA_026992695.1 of Flavobacteriaceae bacterium. Lineage (GTDB taxonomy): Bacteria > Bacteroidota > Bacteroidia > Flavobacteriales > Flavobacteriaceae > Marifrigoribacter. The sequence goes on along the minus strand of JALWYP010000324.1, from coordinate 3,016 downwards.
ATAACTTTTTACAAATCCTGTTGGCTAAAGCTAATTTAAAAGCCATAAAAGAACAAAATAACGTTACACAAGATCAAATTAAACGCACCCAAGAGTTAGTAAATGTAGGAGTATTACCAAAAGGAGATTTACTCGAAATACAAGCAACTGATGCCGGTGAAAAACAACGCATTACTATTGCAGAGAATAATGTGAGGATTGCTTTATTAGGGTTGGCTCAACTTCTGTTGGTAAAGGATTATGAGCATTTTGATATTGCCGATGAAGATTACCAAGTGATAGATAACGGTTTTTCAAATAAATCTTTTGCCGAAACCATTGAAGCGGCAAAACAAAACAGATTCGAAATTAAAATTGCCGAACAAAATTTAAGAGTCGCCGAAAAAAACCTTCAACTGGCAAAGGGATCCTATTTCCCGACTTTAAATGCGTTTATTAACTATAATACGCGGGAGTCTAGCTTTAAACGTATTGTACAAACCATTGATTCAAACAACCCAACCATAACCCAACCCATAGGAACCGTTCAAGAAACGGGGCAAACAGTTGTAGGAACTTTTCCAAATACAATTCTGGAAGAGTTAAATCCGCTACCCTTTACAGAGCAGTTGTATTTAAACGATGGAGTGTCTTACGGATTAAGTTTAAATGTTCCTGTTTTTAATGGCTTTTCAATAAGAAACAATGTAAAACGAAGTTTAATAAATGTAAAACGAAACCAACTTCTTTTAGAACAAGCAACCTTAGACCTCGAAAGTCAGGTTTTTCAAGCATATACCGACGTAAAAGGAGCTTTAAATAGTTACGAGTCTGCTTTAAAAGCTTTTGAAGCACAACAACTGGCATACCAATATGCCAAAGAACGATACGATGTAGGGTTAACCAATGCCTTTGATTTTAGTCAAGCAAAATTCAGATTTGATAATGCACAAATAGAAGTAAACCGATCTAAATACGATTACATATTTAAACTCAAAGTACTCGAACTGTATTTTGGCGTTTCACCAACCCAATTAAAATTATAACGATGAAGAAAAAAACACTCCTTTGGTTACTCTTAGCATCAATACTGCTGATTGTTTTTTTAGTTTATGGAAAAAAAGCAGGTTGGTTTGGGAAAAATCAAAACCTAAAAGAGGTTGAAATTACCAAGTTAGAACCCGCAACCATTGTTGAAACGGTTTCGGCAACAGGAAAGATACAGCCTGAAGTAGAGGTAAAACTTTCATCAGAAGTGTCGGGTGAAGTAATTGAGCTACCCATTAAAGAAGGACAACAAGTTACAAAAGGCGATTTGTTGGTTCGTATAAATCCCGATTTAATTCAAGCTGCATTAAACCAATCACAGGCAGCTTTACAAAATGCTAGAGCCCAGTTGGCACGAAGTGAGGCGAGTTTAAAAAATTCAAAAGCAAACTACCAACGCAACAAATTACTTTTTGAAAAAGGGGTAATCTCAAAAGCCGATTGGGATAATTCAATTTCCGACTACGAAATGGCACAGGCAAATGTAAAATCGGCTTATTACAATGTGCAAAGTGCGGCAGCTTCGGTAAAACAAACACGTGACAACCTTAGCCGAACAACTATCTTTGCACCTATGGATGGCACAATCTCAAAACTATCGGTAGAACTGGGCGAACGAGTGGTTGGGACAGCTCAAATGGCAGGAACCGAAATTGTTAGAGTAGCTAATTTAAACAATATGGAAGTTGAGGTAGATGTTAATGAAACCGATATTGTAAAAGTTGAATTGGGCGATTCAACAAAAGTAGAAGTAGATGCTTATTTAAAACGAGAGTTTAAAGGTATTGTTACAGAAATAGCTAACTCTGCCGAGACTAAAGTAACTGCAGATCAAGTTACCAATTTTAAAGTAAAAGTTAGAATTTTACCCGAATCCTACCAAGACTTAACCGAAGGAAAATCCGAAAATTTTTCTCCATTTAGACCCGGAATGACCGCTACAGTCGATGTTATAACCAATAGAAAAGAAAATGTTCTTGGCGTTCCTATTAGTGCAATTATTATTAAAACAGATACTTCTTGTGCTAAAAAGACCAATGTTAAATCTAAAAAGAAAAAAAATAACGAAGAAAAATTTGAATGTGTTTTTGTAAATGTAGACGGAAAAGCAAAATTAAGAGTGGTAACCACCGGAATACAAGACGATACCAATATTGAAGTTACCTCCGGACTGTCTGAAGGAGAACAAATTATTACCGGACCCTATAATACAGTAACTAAAATTTTGAAATGTAATGATGAGGTAAAAAAAATGAATTCCTCCAAAACAAATAAAGAAACACAAGAAAAAGAAGAATAATGGCAACCGTACTTAATATTGAAACAGCAACAACCAATTGTTCGGTTTCTATTGGTAAAGACGGAACATTAATCGATTTATTAGAAGATAATAATCATGCCTATTCGCACGCCGAAAGGCTTCACGTTTATATCAACACTATTTTAGAACGAAACAACCTTACCGGAAAAGACATAGATGCAGTGGCTGTTAGTAAAGGACCGGGTTCTTACACAGGTTTACGTATAGGAGTATCTGCTGCAAAAGGGCTTTGTTTTGCTTGGGATGTACCCCTTATATCGGTTCCTACCTTAACTTCTTTAGCACATCAAGTAACACACAAAGAGGTATTTATTGTTTCAATGTTAGACGCTAGAAGAATGGAAGTGTATGCCGCCGTTTTTGATTCTGAAAAAAACCAACTACAAGACACACAAGCAGTGATTTTAACACCAAATTCTTATCAAAACTATTTAGATGAGGGTAACGTTTGTTTTATAGGTAGTGGCGTTTCAAAATTTAAAGAAATTTGCAACCATCCTAATGCCCTATTTTTAGAAGGCGCTATGCCTTCTGCAAAACAGATGGTGAGTTTGTCTAATACTGCATATAAAATAAGCAACACCGAAGATGTTGCTTATTTTGAACCGTACTATCTAAAAGAATTTTTTACTACATAGTATCAAGTAATTTTACTGTTGTTATTAAATC
>JALWYP010000323.1 GCA_026992695.1 Flavobacteriaceae bacterium | reverse complement strand
CAAGCATTGGAAATAATTAGAGTGTCCACACCCAACTCTTTCATCACCCGTACAGGAAAAACAATTTCCTGCATACTGTAGCCTTCATAAAAATGAAAGCGACCCTGCATGGCCACAATATCTTTCCCGCCCAGTTTACCAAACAGTAATTTACCTGCATGGCTCTCAACCGTGGAAAGTGGAAAATTGGGAATATCCTCATAATTAAAAGTTTGGCTTATTTCGATTTCCTTAACCAGGCCACCAAGACCGGAACCAAGAATAATACCTACCTGAGGGGTAAAATCTATTTTATTTTTATCTAAAGAACTTTTTGTTTTTAATCGAAAAAAGAAAAATAATTTATTCTTCCTCTAGGGTGCTTTCTTGGGTTTTATTTTTTCGTTCTTCAATATCTTTTTGAAAAGGTCTTTCACCAAAAATCTTTAATAAATCATCTTTAAAGATAACTTCTTTTTCTAGTAATACGTTTGCTAACTCCGTAAGTTCCTCTTTGTGTTTTTCAAGAATAGCAATGGCTCTAAGATATTGTTCTTCAATCATTTTAGAGATTTCGTTATCAATAAGCTCGGCTGTTTTCTCGCTATAAGGTTTGGTGAATCCGTATTCGGTTTGTCCCGAGGAATCGTAATAAGTAATATTTCCTAATTTTTCATTTAATCCGTAAATGGTAACCATAGCACGAGCTTGTTTGGTAACTTTTTCAAGATCGCTTAATGCGCCTGTGGATATTTGATTAAAAATTACTTTTTCGGCAGCCCGTCCTCCCATCGTAGCACACATTTCGTCTAGCATTTGTTCGGGTCTAACAATGAGTCGTTCTTCCGGCAAATACCAAGCGGCACCTAGCGATTGTCCACGAGGAACAATGGTTACCTTTACAAGTGGAGCAGCGTGTTCAAGCATCCAACTCACAGTTGCATGACCGGCTTCATGAAAAGCAACAGCTTTTTTCTCTGCGGGAGTTACAATTTTATTTTTCTTTTCAAGACCACCTACTATTCGATCTACAGCATCTAAAAAATCTTGTTTACCTACCATTTTCTTGCCATTTCTGGCTGCAATTAAAGCGGCTTCGTTACAAACATTTGCAATATCGGCTCCGGAAAAACCGGGAGTTTGTTTTGCAAAAAATTCGGTGTCAACAGAATTGTCTATTTTTAGTGGTTTAATGTGAACATCAAATATTTCTTTGCGTTCGCGAACATCTGGTAAATCTACAAATATTTGTCTGTCAAAACGTCCGGCACGCATTAGCGCTTTGTCTAGCACATCGGCACGGTTAGTAGCTGCCAAGACAATTACATTGGTATTGGTGCCAAAACCATCCATTTCGGTAAGGAGTTGATTAAGGGTATTTTCCCGTTCGTCATTAGAGCCCGAAAAATTATTTTTTCCTCTAGCTCTACCTATGGCATCAATTTCATCAATAAAGATAATTGAAGGTGACTTTTCTTTTGCTTGTTTAAATAAATCCCTAACTCGAGATGCACCCACCCCTACAAACATTTCAACAAAATCTGAACCTGATAAGGAGAAAAACGGCACTTTAGCTTCACCTGCTACGGCTTTTGCTAATAATGTTTTTCCGGTTCCGGGAAGACCTATAAGCAAAGCTCCTTTTGGTATTTTTCCGCCTAGAGCGGTGTATTTATCTGGATTTTTCAAGAAATCTACAATTTCTTGAACCTCTTCTTTAGCACCTTCAAGACCAGCAACATCTTTAAAAGTAGTTTTTACTTTGGTGTTTTGGTCAAAGAGTTTGGCTTTAGATTTTCCTATATTAAAGAGTTGCCCGCCCGGACCACCTCCGGCACCTCCAGACATTCTTCGCATGATAAAAATCCAAACTCCAATAAGAATAATAAACGGGAGAAGTGAAATAAGTAAATCGCCCCAAAGATTGGTGTCGGTTTTCCAAACAAGATTGGTTTTAAGATTATGCTCTTTTTTTATTGTATTAAAATTGTTTTCAAAATTCTGTAAATCTCCAAATTCAAACTCGTAAGCGGGATCGTTAGGACCGGGAGCCATAAAGTTTTTGGGTTTGTTTTTGGTGTGAATTTCTTTATCTCTAGCTTCTTTAGTAAGAAATACTTTTGCTACTTTTTTGTTGATGACTTCAACTTTTTCAACATCTCCATTTTTCAAATAGTTTTCAAACTCAGATTGTGTTGTTTTGGCAGGTTGATTCCAACTGCCTCCGCCAAAGAGCTGAATACCAAAAAATATTAAAATAACCAATGCATAGATCCAGTAAGCGCTAAACTTTGGTTTGTTAATCTCAGGTTTTTTATTTTGTTCTGCCATACGGGCTTTTTTTAATAAGTTGTTTCTATTTTAACAATCTTTGCATCTCCCCAAAGACCTTCAATGTTATAAAATTCTCTAATATGTTTTTGAAAAACATGAACGACCACGTGTACATAATCCATTAACACCCATTCGGCATTGTTTGATCCTTCTATATGCCAAGGTTTTTCTTTAATGGCTTTACTTACGGTTTTCTGTATTGAGTTAACGATGGCATTAACCTGTGTGTTAGAACCTCCGGTACAGATAATAAAATAATCGCAAACAGTATTTTCAATAGCTCTAAGGTCAAGTATTTCAATGTCTTGCCCTTTCACTTCTTCTATTCCTTTTATAATTTGTGAAATAAGTTGGTCTGTCTCGTTTTCTTTTTTCAGCATTAATTTTAAAATTTGCGCAAAGTTATTACTTTTTTATATTTAAAAAATGTATATTCACTATAATCGTGCTACTTTTTTATAGACTATGAATGTAATCAAACTTGATGCCACCCTTTCTACCAATACTTTTTTGTTAGATTTAAGTAAAAAACAGCCTTTGCCCGATAAAACGATTGTGGTTTCTAAGTTACAACTAAAAGGAAGAGGACAACTTAACTCTCATTGGGAATCTGATTCGGGAAACAGCCTTACCTTTAGTGTTTACAAACAATTTAATGCTACTAATGTTGCAAAACAACCCTATTTGCTTTTTGCTGTTGCGCTAGGTGTTAGAGAAGCATTGGCTAATTTAATGGCAATAAAATGCGATGTAAAATGGGCTAACGACATATTGGCAGAGAATAAAAAAATATGTGGAATTTTAACAGAAAATCAAGTAAAAGGCAACCAACTAATTGCTTCGGTTATTGGTGTGGGAATTAATGTAAACCAAACTTCTTTTCCTTCATTACTAAATGCAGGATCTATGTTGATGGTTACTGGTAAACAATTTAATCTAGACGAAGTTTTAAACAAGGTGTGTGAAGCTATTTTTTATTATCTTCAGCTTTTTGAGAATAAGCAATGGGAGATTTTAAAAGAAACCTACGAAAAACACCTTTTCAGAAAAGAAAAAGTGTCTGCATTTTCTGTTGTCAAACAACCTGTTTTTAATGCTATCATTAAAGGAGTTAACAATTTTGGGCAACTATTGTTAGAGTTAGATACAGAGGAAATTAAAAGTTTTAATACAAAAGAAATTACCATGCATTACTAAAGTATTTTATTCATTCAAAAACGTATCTTTGCACTCTTGTAAATAAAAGAGAGATGATACAATTAAATGACTTATATTTTGACGAATATATTTCGGAGACGCAAATAAATCAATCTGTAAACGGGGTTGCTGTAATAATAAACAATGATTTTAAAGATAAAAATCCGGTTTTTTTGGTAGTATTAAACGGTGCTTTTTTCTTTGCTGCAGATATTATTAAACGTTTTACAGGAAATTGCGAACTTAGTTTTATTAAAGTTGCCTCCTATGACGGTATCCATCAATCTAATGAAATAACTACGGTAATGGGTGCCGAACCCGATCTAAAAGGTAGAGAGGTAATTATTGTTGAAGATATCGTAGATTCCGGAAATACAATTGAAGCAATTATCAAAATTCTAAAACAAGAACAGGTAGCTAATTATAAAATTGCTACGATGTTTTATAAACCCAAAGCCTATTCCAAACTTTTTCCTATTGATTATGTGGGAATGGAAATTGAAAATGATTTTATTGTAGGTTACGGATTAGACTATAAGGGTTTAGGACGAAATTTAAGAAATGTATATAAATTAATTTCCAATAAAAAAATGAAAAATATCGTATTGTTTGGTCCTCCGGGAGCAGGAAAAGGAACCCAAGCACAAATGTTAAAAAACAAGTATAATTTGGTGCATATTTCCACCGGAGACGTGTTTCGATTTAATATTAAAAATAAAACTGAATTGGGAATGTTGGCAAAATCGTTTATGGATAAAGGCGATTTAGTTCCCGATGAGGTAACCATTAATATGCTAAAAAACGAAGTAGAAAAATGTCCCGATGCAAACGGATTTATTTTTGACGGCTTTCCAAGAACGATTTCGCAAGCGGAAGCGTTAGATGTATTTCTTTCAGAAAAAGCCGAAAAAATTAGTGCAATGGTTGCCCTCGAAGTACCTGAAGATTTATTAGTACAACGGCTATTAAATCGTGGCAAAACAAGCGGAAGACCGGACGATCAAGATGAAAGCAAGATTAGAAATCGCTTTAATGAATACCAAACAAAAACAGCAGTATTAAAAGATTATTACCAAGCTCAAAATAAATATTATGGCGTAAATGGTGTGGGTTCAATAGAAGAAATTACACAGCGTTTAAGCGAAGTATTTGATAGATTGTAAAAATTAAAATCCCTAGAGGGAACGTATTATGACCGAAGGAAATTTTGTAGATTATGTAAAATTACACCTCACATCCGGTAAAGGAGGAGCAGGGAGTGCACATTTGCGACGTGAAAAATACATCCCAAAAGGAGGTCCCGATGGAGGCGATGGAGGGAGAGGAGGTCATATTATTTTTATGACAGATAAAAACCTATGGACGCTTTACCACTTAAAATTTAAACGGCATTTTAAAGCCGGACATGGAATGCCCGGTGGCAAACAAACCAGTACAGGAGCAAATGGCGAAGATGTTTATATTAAAGTGCCTTTAGGAACAATTTTAAAAAACACCGAAACCGGCGAAACAATTTGTGAACTAACTCAAGACGGTGAGCAAGTAATTATTGCAAAAGGAGGTAAGGGCGGTAGAGGAAACGATCATTTTAAAAGTGCTACACGTCAAACACCTCGGTACGCACAACCCGGATTAGAAGGAGAAGAGATTAATATTACAGTTGAGCTTAAAGTATTGGCAGATGTAGGGCTGGTAGGGTTTCCTAATGCCGGTAAATCTACATTACTCTCGGTAATTACCGCAGCAAAACCTAAAATAGCCAATTACGAGTTTACCACATTAAAACCCAATTTAGGAATTGTAAAATACCGCGATTATAAAACTTTTGTAATGGCAGATATTCCGGGAATTATAGAAGGAGCAGCAGAAGGAAAAGGCTTAGGGCATTACTTTTTACGTCACATTGAACGAAATTCTACACTACTTTTTTTAATCCCCGCAGATGCAGATGAT
>JALWYP010000322.1 GCA_026992695.1 Flavobacteriaceae bacterium | reverse complement strand
ATATAATCTTTACAAGAGTTACAGATAATACTGTAAATTTACTAACTATTGCTGGAGATGTAACACCTCTTTTTCAGGGAGCTCCTCTTAATGTCCCAGTTGGTTTAGCATTTGATGATGATGGAACTTTATTTGTTGGTAATTTTACTGGGAGAGAAGTGTATCGAGCAAGCGGAAACAGTTTAGACTATGTAGCAACTGTACCTGATGGAGGATCTGCTAACTCTTCACTTGGGTTTATTGCGTTCGGGAATGGTAAATTATGGGGAACCGTTTTTTTTAACGCAAGTGTTATTTATGAAATAAATCCCTATGGAAATGATGATGTTAGCCTTTTTGGAGGAAGTGTTCCCGGAAATGACGATGGTCCTATTGAAACAGCAACATTTATGCAACCAAATGGAATTATTTTTAATCAATCTCAAAATGCTTTATATGTATCTGAATTTAGTTCAGAAGGAAACATACGGAAAATTGATGGTGTGCCTCTAGGGGTTAATGAGTTTGAAAATAATACAAATGTAATATTGAGTATTGATAATCAATCACAGGAACTTATGGTAACTGGAAATGGGAATGTTAAATTAGGAAGTACCGATTTTAAAATTTATGATATGACTGGAAAATTGGTATTCGATTCTAAATTAAATATTGAAAACACTATTTTTAACAATACGTATAGCATTTCTAGTCTAGATGAGGGAATATATAGTCTTCGTATAATTTCAGAGATTGGATATACATTTACAAAATTGTTTCTAAAACGGTAATGTAAGATATTTTTAATGATGATTAAAAAAACATAAACTACTCCAATTTTTTTGGAGTGGTTTTTTATATATTAAAAACTCACTTACTTTCCGATACAAAAATTCGCAAAAATATTGCCTAAAAGTTCGTCGTTAGTAACTTCACCTGTTATTTCGCCCAGATAATACAACGCTTCTCTAATATCTATTGCCAATAAATCGCCGGAAAGGTTGGTGTCTATACCATTTTGTATTTGCACAATAGCCGCTAAAGCTTTTTGCAACGAGTTGTAATGCCGGCTGTTGGTTATAATGGTTTGGTTAGTGCTGAGTTGTTTGAGTTCAACTAGGCTAATTAAATGTTGTTTTAAAACTTCTAATTGTATTTGTTTTTTAGCCGAGATAAAAAGGATGTTAAAACCTGTTTTTTGTAAGTTGGTTTTTTCTGTTTTGGTAAGGATATCCGATTTATTAGCAATAACCAATCGGTTTATTTCTTTCGGAAATTGCGCCAAATCTTCTTCAACTTCTTCAATACTGGTTTTTTTGGCATCGAATAAATAAATATATACTGCTGATTTTTTTAACTCTGAAAGTGCTTTTTGAACTCCAATTTTTTCAATTTCATCGTTGGTTTTTCTCAGCCCTGCGGTATCAATAAATCGAAATTTAATTCCGTCAATAATAATTTCGTCCTCAATTGTATCGCGTGTAGTGCCAGCAATGTTACTAACAATGGCTCTGTCTTCGTTTAAAAGGCTGTTTAAAAGTGTAGATTTACCTGCATTGGGTCTGCCAATAATAGCAACTGGAACTCCGTTTTTTAAAACATTTCCGGTAGCAAAAGAGTCTAATAAAAATTTTATGGCATCTCGTATTTGAGAAACCAATTTTTTAAATTGTGTTTTATCGGCAAATTCTACATCCTCTTCTGCAAAATCAAGTTCAAGTTCTATAAGTGAAGCAAAGTCTAACAGTTGTTTGCGGAGCTGCTTTATTTGTAAAGTAAAACCACCACGCATTTGTTGTAAGGCAATTTGGTGTGAAGCCTTAGAATCGCTAGCAATGAGGTCTGCTACTGCTTCGGCTTGGCTTAAATCCATTTTTCCGTTAAGAAATGCTTGTAGTGTAAATTCACCCGGTTTTGCTACGCGACATCCTTTTTTTATAAGTAGTTTTATAATTTCTTGTTGAATAAAACTGCTTCCGTGGCAAGAAAATTCGACTACATTTTCGCCGGTGTACGAATGTGGTGTTTTAAAAACAGTAGCTAATACTTGGTCTATAATTGTTTTTCCATCTACAATATCCCCTAAATGTACGGTATGTGTTTTTTGATGTTTTAATATTTTTCCTGAAACAGATTTAAAAACACTTGAAGCAATGGTAATGGCATCGTTACCGGAAATGCGTATAATAGCAATAGCGCCACTACCTGCGGGAGTTGCTAAAGCAACAATAGTGTCATTAAATTTCATAGAAAAGTAGTAACTAAATGTTAATTCCTATAGGAAGCAAGCTTTTGTATTTTCGGCGGTTTCTTCGCATAAAAGCCGCGATTTCGGGACTAGTAGGGACTAGATGAATGTTTCGGCTTTTCACTTCTTCAAAAACTGCTTTTATGAAAATATCTCTAAAACCTTGTTCTTCCAGGTCTTGTGGCATGTCGTACTTGGTTAAAAATATTTTTCGTTCTTGAAGCGCATATTCAATGCGAGCCATATTATCGCCAATTTCTAATTCAAATTGTCTTAAAAATTCGTTATCGGTAATTTCTACATCTTCAATCATTAGGGAGCTTTTTAGTGAAACAAATGTTTTTTAAAGTAAAAAAGGTTGCGAAATTTTTACAACTATTTCTTACCTAGTTTAACTTTAGAGTGTAAATTTACGAATATTTTTTTGTATCGAGAGATATTACAAAGAAAAACCAGATGAAAACCAACAAAATACCTGTTTATTTTATACCGGGAATGGCTGCGGGGAAAGAAATTTTCGAAAAAATTTCACTTCCTCAAGATTGTTATGAAGTAATTGTAATAGAATGGTTAGTTCCTTTAAAAAACGAATCATTAGCTAACTATGCAAAACGAATGACCGCTTTTGTTGATAAGCCTAACGCTGTTCTTGTAGGTGTATCCTTTGGCGGTGTTGTTGCTCAAGAAATGAGTGCTTTTTTAAAATTGCAAAAACTAATTATTATATCTAGTGTTAAAACAAAATATGAAATGCCTAAACGAATGCATATTGTTTCTGCACTGCGTTTGTATAAATTGCTTCCGGTAGATTTTATTGTAAGTACTCCCGATTTAACAAAATTTGCCGTTGGACCAAAGTCTAAAAAAAGGTTACAACTTTATAACACCTATTTAACAATGCGTAATAAATATTATTTACGCTGGGCTGTAAAGCAAATGCTTAGTTGGGATAGAGAGAAAGCCGTTAAAGGTATAAAACATATTCATGGAGACAAAGATGTTGTTTTTCCTCTAAAAAACATTAAACATAGCGAAACTATAAAAGGAGGTACTCATGTAATGATACTTTTTAAAGCTGAAGCGGTTACACGTAAATTAATTGAAATTATTAATTCTTAATGTTTCATTGAAGCTGCAAGGGCTTCAACTAAATCTGCTTTTCTGTTTCTACTAAGAGGCAGTTGCTCGTTATCTAACTCAATAACCTTGCTGTTGTATCGTTCTACTTTTTCAATATTTACAATGTATGATTTATGAATTCTTAGAAAACGATCGCTGGGCAGTAGCGCTTCAAAGGCTTTCATAGTAGATAGCACAACAAGCGCATCGTGTTCGGTTACTAGTTTTACATAATCGCCAAGTGCTTCAATATAGCGTAGGTCGTTTAAAAATACTTTTCGTTTTTTAAGATTACTTTTTACAAAAATAAATTCACCTTCATCAAAATCATCTTCGTTTTTAAGTTTAAAATTGGTAATGGCTTTATGTACAGCATTTAAAAAACGCTCTTTAGAGATGGGTTTTCTTAAATAATCTACCGCATCATAATCAAAAGCTTTAAAGGCATATTTGGTTTTTCCGGTGATAAAAATAACTTGAGGTTTATCTTCTAAATCGTCTAACAAATCAAATCCGGAAAGGATAGGCATTTCAATATCCAAGAAAATTAAATCTACTTTTTGGTCGGCTAAACCTATTTTAGCCTCAATAGCATTATTATACTCTGCTACAAGGTTTAATGAAGGGTGATTATCAATGAGTCTAACAATTGATAGTCTTTGTAGAGTGGAGTCATCAACAATGACACACTTAAGAGTGAATTTATCCACGGTTAGTTTGGGTTTTTGATTATACAATATTACAAAAAATCCGATGAATGACAATATTTTTTAACATTTGTTAAGTGATTTTTGTCAAGAATCTGTATTCTTCATTAAACCACTTTGTTGTTTTCAAATAAAGTATTACTTTTGCACGCTCTTGGCGAAATGCTAAGAAAATATAATAATCTAAAATAAAACAAATTTATGAATCATTATGAAACTGTTTTCATCTTGAATCCCGTTTTATCTGAAGAACAGATAAAGGAAACAGTTAAGAAATATGAAGATATTCTTATTTCTAGAGATGCCAAGATGATCCACAAGGAAAATTGGGGGCTTAAAAAATTAGCATACCCAATTCAAAACAAAAAAAGTGGCTTTTATCACTTATTTGAGTACACCGTAGCTGGTGATGCAATTAACAAACTCGAAGTAGAGTTTAGAAGAGACGAGCGTATTATGCGTTATTTAACAGTAAGCTTAGATAAACACGCAATCGCTTGGGCAGAAAAAAGAAGAAATCGTAATAAACAAAAAGCGTAATTATGGCATCTATTGAACAACAAGCAAAAGGAAAAAAAGACGGTGAAATAAGATACCTTACACCGCTTAATATCGACACTTCTAAAAAGAAGAAATACTGTAGATTTAAAAAATCCGGTATTAAATATATAGACTACAAAGACTCAGATTATTTAATGAATTTTGTGAACGAACAAGGTAAAATTTTACCAAGACGTCTTACAGGAACTTCTTTAAAATATCAAAGAAAAGTAGCTGTTGCTGTAAAAAGAGCACGTCATTTGGCTTTAATGCCTTATGTAGCCGATTTATTAAAATAAAAGTAGAAGCATTATGGAACTTATATTAAAAAAAGATGTAGAAAACCTTGGTTTTACAGACGATATTGTAACTGTAAAAAATGGATATGGTAGAAATTTTCTTATCCCGCAAGGATATGCCGTTTTAGCAACTCCTTCTACTAAAAAAGTATTGGCAGAAACCTTAAAACAACGCGCTTATAAAGAAAAGAAAATTGTAGAAGAAGCGCAAACATTAGCAGATAAACTAGCTGCTTTAGAAATTAAAATTGCAGCTAAAACCGGAGAAGGAGATAAACTGTTTGGCTCTGTTTCTAACGCAAATATTGCAGATGCACTTGCCAAAGAAGGTATTGAGGTTGAAAAGAAATTTATTACTATTGCCGGAGGATTGGTAAAAAGAGCCGGACAATACGAAGCAACTGTACGCTTCCATAGAGAAGTTATTTAAAATATTACCTTTGATGTAATTGCCGAAAAAAAATAAATAGTAACATTACTGTACTAATTTAGCGTCCCGATACTTACTTTCGGGACGTTTTTTATTTTGGTTTATTGCAAAATCACAAATATGAAATATTCAAGACTTACAAAAG
>JALWYP010000321.1 GCA_026992695.1 Flavobacteriaceae bacterium | reverse complement strand
ATATAAACCCGAATTGGTTGTGGTTTACGCTGTTTGTTGGAGCTAATTTACTTCAATCTTCATTTACCAAATGGTGCTTAATGGAAGATATTTTACGTAAGTTGGGAATAAAAGATAACGGGGAAAGTTGTTGCGGATAATAGTACTTACACGCTATAAAAAAACAAAAGCCCAATAAATACTTATTGAGCCCTGCTAGTGGCGAAGCGGCTCTTAACCGAATCGCCGTCGACTGCAAATATACAAAAAAGTATACTATTACCAAAATTTAATAGGCATATTTGCCCTATTTTATGATTGCCCGTATGGTTTCCGGGGAAGTAATCAAATTTTTTTCTGCCGTTTGTAAAATGGCATTATACCGCCACTGCGGATGTTTGTGCTCTACCTCTTGTACATAACAACTTACATTCGGTAAATCCAATCGGCAGGATTTAATTTTGTGGCGTTTTTATAAATTAAGAATTTTAAAATTGTTTTATGAGTTAGGGGATTCGTAACTACATTGCCCAATACTTGCTTTGTTTTAATTTTGTCTCCTTTTTGTACGGTAACACCGGTTAAATTACTATAAACAGTGATATAATTACCGTGTTGTATAAAAACTGCTTTGTTAGCACCTTTTAGTTTTTGTATTTGCATGACTTCGCCATCAAAAACAGCCCTTGCTTGTGCATTTTTATCGGTGGCAATTTCTACGCCACTGCAATACGTTGTAACATTGGGTAATTGTGGATGACGGGTGGTTCCAAATCGTTTTACAACAACACCTGTTTTTAGGGGCCAAGGTAATTTTCCTTTGTTATTTGTAAAATTTGTAGCAAGCGCCTTTGCCTCGGCGGTAAGTGCAAAGGAAGTAGATTTTGTATTTCCGGATTTACCGGACTTTTTGTTAGAAGCAGCAATGGCAGCGGCAATTAAGGCATCAATCTGTTTGTCTATTTTTGCAGCTTCGCGTTGTTTGGCTCGTATTTGTTTTGCATATTTATTTTCGTTTTTTCGTAATGATGCTATCATTTCTTTTTGTTGTTGTTTTTCTTTTAACAAGTTGGCTTTGGCAGTACGGTTTTCATTAATTAGTTTTTGTTTTTCTTTTTTTTGACCAGCCAACCGGGTGTTTAATTGCTGTAATTCTTCGGTTTTTTCCTGAATTTCAATCCCTTGTTTTTTACGGTATTTGGTGTATTGTTTCATATACTGAAACCGTTTGTAGGCTTGTAGAAAATCTTCAGAAGATAACAAAAACATAATCCTGCTTTGTTGCGATTTATTTTTGTACGACTTTACAATCATAGAGGCATAGTCTTCTTTAAGTTGTTTTAATTCTTTTCGTAATAATGTGATTTTTGATTGATTGTCGTTAATTTTTCGGGTGAGTAAATTGGCTTGTTGGTTGGTAATCTTAATGAGCCGTTCCATTGCATCAATCCGGGTGTCTAAATCTTCAACTTGAGAAAGAACATTTTTTTCTTCTTTTTTAGTTTTAAAAAGTAAGGAGTTTATTTTTTTAATTTGCTTTAAAATAAGTTGTCTTTTTTCTTCAAGTTGTTTCTGCTTAGAGGGCTGTGCAAAAGCAAAATTGCTTCCTAAAAAGAAAAAAAACAAAAACAGATATGGTATAAACCCTTTCATTTAATCTAAAATTATTTCTTTATAACCGTTAGGGATAGTAAACGGAAATCGTACCGGTGCATTTACATCTATTTTTTTATAGGTTAGGTTAATATTGGTTTTTTCTTCGTTTTCGGTACTTGTTATATGTATTTTTGAAGGATAATAACTGTTGTTAATTTTTGTATAATTTCCGTAAAAAACGGTTAATAATCGATTCTCGTGCGGTTGACTTAGCGACTCGTAGTTTACGGTAAAAGTATCGGGATTTAATAAGATGGAATAAATAAAATTATCCGGTTGCTTTTGCGGTTCTAATTTGTATTTGTTATTAAAAACACTAAGGTTATAATTGGTATCTAACGAAAAGATAGATTGTCCTAACAATATATTTTGAGCTTGTTTAAAATCTATTTCGGCGCCAAGCCAATTGCTTATTAGTGTAAAATCACCATCAAAATAAGTGTTTGAAAGGGTTTCGTAATAGCTTACTCTGTCCGGTGTAATGAGCACTTTTGCCAAAGTTACACCTAAAATAGAAGCTTTAATCCAAATGTTTTTATCTTTTTCCATCCGCAGGCTTACCGTAATGCTTTTACTACTTTTCGGGTCTTCGTATTTTACTTGTAACCGAGCGGCAAGGGTTTTAAATTGTGGGATTGCGCCACTATGAGCCTGTATAAGTTGTTTGGTGCTTAGATGTTTGCTAGGTATAGAACTTCCGCTTACGGCTTTGGTTCCTTTACAAGAAGCGAACATTCCTAAAACCAGAAATAGTAAAACGATGCGATATGTTATAAAATGTTTTATACACATATTAGTTTCCGGTATTTGGATTATCTTTTAGCAAAATCATGGCATGAAACGCTTGCAATTGTTTAGTTTCTTCTTCGGTTAAACCGGAAAGCTGTGTGCGTGTTTCATCGGGCGTGGTTATAATTTGCTTTAGTAACAGGTTGTTGTAAAAATAGTTTCTTTTTTCTTTAATAACAGATTTTTTTATATCCCAAACCTGATTGTCGTTATTTTCTTTCATCGCTGTTGAATCCCAAGTAATAGGACGATTGTAGCGGAAGAACTTTTCGTAAATAAAGGAAAGATTATCGTTGTCTAAATAATATTCGGTTATCGATTTAAAAGTTTCACCAAATTGATGCGTGATGATTTTTTTAAGCTGCGCGTTCTTATAAAAATAAGCTGCTTCACCTCCTTCGGTACTCTCAAAAAACGGAAGACGAACAATGCTATCCCATTGGGTAACAGAGTTGATTTGATTAAAATTTTCTTTTATTCGTTTAATTTGTTCGCTTCTATTTTTTTCCTGCGCAACTCCTTGAACAAAACAAATAAGCAGGAGTACAACTATGGGCAACTTGAATGATTTCATTTGTTTAAAATAGTTTATGCTCATTTAAAAAAGTTAGTTTTCGGGTTGAAGGGCTTTTCGTTTTTGTTCATACATTTTTGCTTTTTTAGTATTTCCTTTTTTGGAATAGGCTTCGATAAGTTGGTTGTAAAATTGAATTTCGATTTTCGGATTATCCAACAAAAAATCCAATCCTGTTTCGAGGCTTTCTATGGCGTCGTCCCATTGTTGAAGGTTATTGTTTGCTTTTCCGTTTAGCAAGTATAATTCGGGTTGCGAAGGAAAAACCTCTAGGCTTCTATCACTAAGATTTTTAGCTTTTTCAAATTGGTTTAGGTCTAATTGCAACCGAAGGGTTTGTTTTATTAATTTATAGTTATCACTATCGTTTTTCAACCCTTTTTCAAAGTAAGTTAATGCCTTTTCTTTGTCTTTTTCCAAAAAGAATTTTCCCAACTGAAAATAAAAAGTTCCGTTATTATCTTGTTGTGCAAACCATTCAACTACCTGTTCTAAGTATTTATTGTATTGTGTTCGGGTAGCGATAAATGCCAAAAAATCGTCTAAAATTCGGTATTTATTTTGGCTTTCTATTTGTTGCGAACGAGCAATTACTTTAATAGAAGCAACCGCCTTTTCTAAAGAACCTTCAGTTAAATAAAATTTGTACAATGCCAGGTGAACTTTTTCAGATGACGGGTAGTTTTTTTGTAATTCTTTAGCAGTTTCAAAGGCTTTTTTTGTGTTACCCTGTTCGCTATAAAGGTAAATGAGATTAAGGTATTCTTGTTCGTTTTTGGGTTTGCTGTTTATTTTGGCAACTAGCTTGTCTATTTCTCCTTTTTTGTTTCCGGAAGCTCGGTAAATTTGTCTTCGTAAGGCATTTCTGTACTGGCTTCCGCCCCATTTTTTATCTAATTCGTCTAATATAGGAAGGGCTTTTTCATATTGTTTGGTTCTAACGTACAAACCGGCAAGATCTTCTTTGTAATGAGAATCTTTTATTATTAACTTTTTTACAAGCTCAATAGCCTTATCATAGTTACGTTGCAATGAATATAAATCGTACAATGAAATAAGTAAATCGGGTTTTTCGCCAACGGTCTCGATGGTTTTTAAATAAAATGCTTCGGCATCGTCATAGCGTCTTAGCTGTACATAATTTTTAGCTTTTTCAAAATTTATTACAGCTTGGTTTTCGGGATCCTTTCGAGTTCCTTTTTCGGCTTTTTTTAAAGCAACCAATGCCAACTCGTAATTTTCGATGGCGCGTTGTTTTAAGGCTTCAAAAAAGTTTTCCTGAAAGACATCGGTTACGTTTCCCAAATCATCTTCAAGAGGGGTTTGAGCATCTTTTTGTGCGATACTCTGTAACGGAAGCAACATTGCTAAAAAGATACTAAATACAGATATGTGTGTTATTGCTTTCAATAGTTATTTTAATTGGCTGTAATCTCCTAAACTTACATCGGTAAATTTAGCGTTAAAGGTAACATAGTTTCCTATCATTGCTTTATGTAATGTTGCATTTTTTATTACCGAATGTGTTTGTATGATACTTTCATTAACGCTACTATCCTCAATTATTGTGCCTTTTCCCACCGAAACATAAGGACCTACCGTACTGTTTTTTATAATTACCCCTTCATCAATAAAGCAAGGTTCTATAATAGTAGCGTTTTCCAGTTTAACGGTATCGGAGATTAGCGTTTTCTTATCCTGTTGCAAAAATTGGAGCATTTTGGTATTGGTTTCTACGGTAACGTCTTTGTTTCCGCAGTCCATCCATTCATTAACGGTGCCTGTTTTAAAGAGCTTTCCATTTGCCATCATGCGTTTAATGCCATCGTTAATTTGGTATTCGCCACCGTTAATAATGTTGTTGTCCAACACATATTGCAATTCGTTTTTTAGTACGCCAACGTCTTTAAAATAATAAATCCCTATAACGGCTTGGTTGCTAACAAATTTTTGCGGTTTTTCTACCAGCTCGATGATTTCTTGGTTTTCGTTAAGTTTTACCACGCCGTAGGCTTCGGGATTTTTTACTTTTTTTGTCCAAATTACGGCATCGGCTGTTTTGTCTAAGTTAAAAGTTGCTTTTATGAGTGTATCTGCATAGGCTATTACGGCGGGACCTTGCAGTGATTCTTTAGCACACATAATGGCATGACCGGTTCCTAAGGGGTTAAGTTGCCGGTAAATACTGGGTTTTGCACCTAATGATACGGCTAATTCTTTTAGTTTTTCTACTACCTCATCACCAAACCAAGCCGGGTCGCCCAGTATAAAAGCAATCTCTTCTATGGGTTCGTTAAGCAATTGGGCTATTTCGGTTACCAATTGATGTACAATGGGTTTTCCTGCTACCGGAATAAGCGGTTTCGGGATGGTTAATGTATGCGGGCGAAGACGTGAACCACGACCTGCCATTGGGACGATTATTTTCATAAATTTTTTTCCGATTAAAGTATCGTAGAACTATGTTATTG
>JALWYP010000320.1 GCA_026992695.1 Flavobacteriaceae bacterium | reverse complement strand
TTTCTACACTAATTAAGTTTTTTATCGTTGGTGCTATTATAGCGTTACATTGGCTTTGCTTTTTTGGTGCTATTAAAGTTTCTAATGTTTCGGTTACGCTTGCGATTATGTCATCGGGTGCATTTTTTGCTTCTTTTTTAGAACCTCTTTTTCATAAAAGAAAAATTATTAATTACGAGGTGTTTTTTGGTTTGTTGGTTGTTATAGGCTTGTATGTTATTTTTACCGTAGAAAAACAATATATAAATGGTATTTTACTTGCTCTTGCATCTACATTTTTTGGAGCATTATTCTCGGTTATTAACGGTCTATTTATAAAAAAATATTCAGCTAGTGTTATTACATTTTACGAATTACTCTTCGGTGTACTATGCATCTCTGTTTACCTATTTATTAAAAATGAATTTACAGGTTCTTTTTTTTCAATTTCAAAAACAGACTGGTTGTATCTTATTATTTTAGCTTCTGTTTGTACGGCATACGCTTTTATTGCTTCTATTCACGTAATGAAATGGCTTAGTCCTTATACCGTAATGCTTACCACAAATCTAGAACCTGTTTACGGGATACTTTTAGCATTACTCATTTTAGGCGATTCGGAGTATATGAGCAATCAATTTTATCTGGGTTCGGCAATAATTCTACTTACTGTTTTAGCCAACGGTTACCTAAAAATGAGAAAAAATCGATTAAGTTCTTAAAGCTATAAAACAAAGTTTTATATTTGTAGCTTAAATCATTTATAAAATTTATATGGAATATCTTGATTTTGAATTACCCATTAAAGAACTACAAGAACAATACATAAAAGCATGTAGTATTGGAGAAGACAGTGAGATAGATGTTAGTGATACTTGCAAGCAGTTAGAAAAAAAGCTTAACGAAACCAAAAAAAACATATACACCAACTTAACTCCCTGGCAACGAGTTCAATTATCGCGTCATCCTAACAGACCCTATACATTAGATTACATCAATGCTATGTGTGGCGATTCCTTTTTAGAATTACACGGTGATCGCAACTTTAAAGATGACAAGGCAATGATTGGCGGTTTCGGAAAAATTGGAGACCAAAGTTATTTGTTTATAGGGCAACAAAAAGGATATAACACAAAAACAAGGCAATACCGAAATTTTGGTATGGCAAATCCGGAAGGATACAGAAAAGCATTGCGATTAATGAAATCTGCCGAAAAGTTTGGTGTACCTGTTGTTACACTTATAGATACACCCGGAGCCTATCCCGGTATTGAAGCAGAAGAACGCGGTCAAGGCGAAGCCATTGCACGTAACATTCTCGAAATGACCCGACTAAAAGTACCCATAATTGTAGTTATAATTGGAGAGGGTGCCAGCGGAGGAGCCTTAGGAATAGGTGTTGGAGATAAAGTTTTAATGTTAGAAAACACTTGGTACTCGGTTATATCTCCGGAAAGTTGTTCGTCTATTTTATGGCGAAGTTGGGAATTTAAAGAAAAAGCGGCAGAAGCACTTAAACTTACTGCTACCGATATGAAAAAAATGAAATTGGTAGATGAAATAGTTAAAGAACCTCTTGGTGGAGCACATGCTAACAGAGAAGAAACATTTATTACAGTTGCTAAAGCAATTGAAAAAAATTACAAGCAATTAAAGAAGTTATCACCAAAAGAATTGGTTAAAAAACGAATGGATAAATATGCCAATATGGGCGTTTATAACGGATAACCATAACCAACATAAGACTTTATAAAATTCCCGAATAATTTTTTCGGGAATTTTTTTCGCTATTAACAAAAAACCATAAGTTATAAACAGCCATTTGTTAATCAATAGTGAATAGCAAACCAAGCTTATTTTGCAAATCTCTTAACATTTTTAGTTACATTCGCTCTATGGAAAAAATAAAACCTCGCACATCTTTTAAAACCAAAACATCACAAATAATTCCTTTAGAAAAAGGAAAAATACCCCCACAAGCACTTGATTTAGAAGAAGTTGTGTTAGGAGCTATGATGATTGACAAAAAAGGAGTAGATGAGGTTATTGATATTCTTCACCCCGAAGTTTTTTATAAAGACTCGCACAAACACATTTTTGAAGCCATCTTTACCCTCTTTGAAAAAGGGCAACCCATAGACTTATTAACGGTTTCTGCACAATTAAAGAAAGAAAAAAAGCTCGAACTTGCCGGAGGCGAATTTTACTTAATTCAACTTACACAAAAAGTAGCTTCTTCAGCACATATTGAGTATCATTCACGTATTATTCTTCAAAAATACATTCAGCGAAGTTTAATAAAAATTTCAAACGAAATTATTGAAGAATCGTATGACGAAGGAACCGATGTTTTTGATTTACTGGATACAGCCGAAGCCAAATTATATGAAATCACACAAGGAAATATTAAACGCTCTTCCGAAACTGCTCAAAATTTGGTGATTCAAGCAAAAAAACGAATTGAAGAAATTGCAAATCGAGAAGGATTGTCCGGTATTCCTTCAGGTTTTGAAAAACTAGACAAACTTACCTCCGGGTGGCAACCCAGCGATTTAATAATAATTGCGGCACGTCCCGGTATGGGAAAAACTGCTTTTTCACTTTCAATGGCTAGAAATATAGCTGTAGAACATGCTATTCCGGTTGCATTTTTTTCGTTGGAAATGTCATCGGTACAATTAATTACAAGACTAATTTCTTCCGAAACCGGATTGAGTTCCGAAAAACTTAGAACCGGAAATCTGGCACAGCACGAATGGGAACAACTTAATGTAAAAGTGAAAGCTCTTGAAAGTGCTCCTTTATTTATAGACGACACGCCTTCCCTTTCTATATTTGATTTACGAGCAAAAGCCAGAAGGTTATCATCACAGCACGGTATCAAACTCATTATGGTAGATTATTTACAACTTATGACTGCCGGCGGCAGCCAAAAAGGAGGAAATCGAGAGCAAGAAATTTCTACCATTTCGCGTAACTTAAAAGCACTGGCAAAAGAGCTTAATATACCGGTAATAGCATTATCTCAATTGTCTCGTGCCGTTGAAACTAGAGGAGGAAGTAAACGTACCTTGTTATCAGATTTAAGAGAATCGGGAGTGATTGAATAAGATGAAGATATTGTATCGTTTATTTATCGTCCCGAATATTATAAAATTGACGAATGGGATGATGAAGAGCATACACCAACTGCCGGACAAGCCGAGTTTATAGTTTCTAAACACCGTAATGGAGGTATGGATGAAATAAGACTTAAATTTGTAGGACATTTAGGTAAATTTGAAAACTTAGAAACCTTTGATTTTCTAACCACCGAAATACACTCGCGTATGAATGATGCAGCAAACGACGATACGTTTAAAACCGAAAAACGTATTTCTCCAAACGAAGCCTTTGAAGATGAACTCCCGTCTGATAATCCCGATGATGTTCCTTTTTAAAAAGGAAACCCTAAAAAATGGGCTTAATAGCCAAAAATAGTTGGTAAAAACATCTCAATCCTTTATGAATAAAGTGCTAAATTTTAGTTGTTAATTCTTTCTGATATTTTCCTTTGCTTTTTCTAATACGAACAGCTACTACTTTATATTCCGGGCACATTGCTTCGCTATCATGAACATCGCCGGTAATAGTATTAATCATTATTTCAGGAAAATGAAAGGTTGTACTTAAAATCCCGGGGGTTACATCTGTTGTAATTTTTGCTTTTACATCTACTTTTCCTCGCGGTGATTCTAAACAAACAAAATCATTATTAGTAATAAAATGCTTTTCAGCATCTTTAGGGTTAATGAGTAAATAATCATCTTGAAGCAATTGTTCGTTGGCAGTTCTTCGAGTCATAGCGCCACAATTATAGTGTTCTAACTCTCTGTTTGTTGTTAAAATATAAGGGTACTCTTTAGCATGAGATATTAGTTCTTGGGTTTCTTCCCATTGATGAAATTCAAAATATCCTTTTCCTCTTTTAAAGGTTTCGATATGAAGAATTTTAGTATCAACACCTTCTTTATTTACGGGCCATTGCAAACCATTTTTACCGAGTCGCTCCCAAGAAATTCCGGAAAAGAAAGGTACAATTTGAGAAATTTCTTCAAGCATACCATCGGGAGTATAGTCGGGTTGCGGATATCCCATTTTATTCATAATATCAACGAGTATCTGTCCGTCCGGTTTACTTCCTTTAATGGGTTCTACAACTTTTCGAACGGCTTGTACACGTCGTTCACCATTGGTAAATGTTCCGCTTTTTTCTAAGAAAGATGCTCCCGGAAGAATTACATCTGCATACTTGGCGGTTTCGGTCATAAAGAGTTCTTGTACAATAACCAAATCGGTTTTTTCAAGAGCTTTAATTACCTTTTGTGTATGGGGGTCGGTTTGTACAACATCTTCACCTATAATCCAAATTGCTTTTAGTTTATCATCTAGTGCTGCATCAAACATTTCAGGAATTTTATATCCTATATGAGAAGGGACTTCAGCTTGATAAAATTGATTGTATTTTTTATTAATTTCCGGTTGCGTAACATCTAAATATCCGGCTCCTTGATGAGGTTGCACACCCATATCCGCTGCTCCTTGTACGTTGTTTTGCCCTCGTAAAGGATTTACTCCTACCCCTTTTCTTCCTATGTTTCCTGTTATAAGAACCAAATCGGCTATTTGCATAACTGTAAATGTTCCTTGTGAATGTTCGGTTACTCCTAACCCATGAAACGACATTGCGTTTGGTGCACTGGCATAAGCAATGGCAGCTTCCTTAACCAAATTTCTATCTACATTAGATGTAGCTTCCATTTTATCGATATCTAATTGTAGGAGTTGTTCTTTAAATGAATCATAGCCTTCTGTTCGGTTTTTTATAAAATTTTCATCAACCAACCCTTCGGTTACAATATAATACAACATCATATTAAGTACGGCGACGTTTGTTCCGGGACGTAGTGCCAAATGATACGTCGCATATTTTGCCAATTCGGTTTTTCGAGGATCTATAACAATACTTATATTATCTTGCTTCATTGAAAATTGTTTCAACTTTGCCCCCGTTACCGGATGTGCATCGGTTGGGTTTGCTCCTATTACTAAAATACAATTGGTGTGTTTTAAATCTTCGATAGAGTTGGTTGCTGCTCCGGTTCCAAAAGTACGTTGCATTCCCAATGCAGTAGGAGAATGACATACTCTGGCACAGCCGTCTATATTATTGGTTTGAATTACTGCTCTAAAAAACTTTTGCATTAAATAGTTTTCTTCATTGGTACACCGTGAAGAAGATATACCGGCAATACTATCGGGACCAAAATCGTTTTTGTATTGTGTTAGCTTTTCAGAAATATAGGCATAGACTTCATCCCAAGAAACTTTTTCAAAAACACCATTACGCTTAATCATAGGAAAACGCAATCGGTCCGGGTGATTATAAAACTGAAATGCATATCGTCCCTTTAAGCAAGTATGTCCTTGATTTACCTCAGCATCATAAGGTGCTTGAATAC
>JALWYP010000319.1 GCA_026992695.1 Flavobacteriaceae bacterium | reverse complement strand
AATACAAAGTTCAAATAATTTAAAAGGAATAATTAAAGTTCGTATCAATCATATCGGAAAAATTGTTTCGGTTGGTGAATATTGAAGTTTTGTAAGTATACTTCCAGACCTACTAGGTTTTAGAAACCTAGTAGGTCTCATCCAAAAAACAAAAAATGAAACTACAACCTTTAGAGTCATCATTTTACTATCACTTCTATAATAGAGGAAACAATAAAGAAAATATATTTATAGAAGAGGATAACTATTTTTATTTTTTAAGTTTAATCAAAAAATATGTACTTCCCATTGCAAACATCTTCAGTTATTGCCTTTTACCCAATCACTTTCACCTACTTTTAAAAATAAAAGACAACAAACTACTACCGGAACCCATAAGAAACGGAAAAACATCAATCCATCAACCATTCTCAAATTTATTTAACGCCTATACAAAAGCTTTTAATAAAAAGTATAACAGAACAGGAAGTTTATTTCAAAAGCATCCAAAAAGAATACAAATCAAAAATGAGGAATATTTACGAAACCTCATCATATACATCAATACCAATCCAAGCCATCATAACATCGCCGATTTTTCAGAATACAAATTTTCATCATATCAAGCCTTAACTTCAAACCAACCGACTTTATTAGAAAGAGATAATGTAATTGAATTATTTGACACTGTAGAAAATTTTGAATATGTACATCAAATAAAAAAAATAAATTTAGATATCATCCAAGAACTCATAAAAGATGATTATTAGAATGAATACCCAGACCTACTAGGTTTTCCGCCAAAGGCGGACAAGTAAAAACCTAGTAGGTCTAACAAACCCTAAGAGTTATGATAAAACGCACCTTATTTTTTACAAACCCGGCTTATTTAAGCACTAAAAACAAACAGTTGGTTATTACCTATCCTGAAAAAGAGAAAGAAACCAAAACCGTACCCATTGAAGATATAGGAATGTTGGTGCTAGAAAACCAACAAATAACCATAACCAACGGTTTAATTAGTAAACTTATAGAAAACAAAGCCGCCATAGTAAATTGTAATAGTTACCATCTTCCGGTAAGTTTGTTACAGCCTTTGGTAGGTCATACCGAGCAAACCGAGCGGATTAAACATCAATTAAATGCCAGTGTTCCGCTTAAAAAAAACCTGTGGCAACAAACCGTAAGTGCCAAAATCACTAATCAAGCTCTTTTTATGAAAAAAAAAGACATTCCTGTACAAAAGATGCACAAATGGGCTACAGAAGTTAAAAGTGGCGATATAGAGAATCATGAAAGTAGAGCAGCCGTTTATTATTGGAAACATATTTTTGGTATTCCGGACTTTACACGCGGACAACACGGTGAACCACCCAATAACCTGCTAAATTACGGATATGCCATCTTACGAGGCGTTACGGCACGAGCTTTAATAAGTAGCGGGATGTTACCTTCGGTGGGAATTTTTCATAAAAACAAATACAATGCTTACTGCTTAGCAGATGATATTATGGAACCCTATCG
>JALWYP010000318.1 GCA_026992695.1 Flavobacteriaceae bacterium | reverse complement strand
GGATATATCTTTCCTCTTAAAAGTGAAACCGGATTGTATAATTTCTCAATTATAGTTTTTTCTCTTTCAGTAGGCTTGATTTTATTGCCGCTCAATATTGGAATTGCATTTATGGGAGAAGAAGCTACGCTGCCTTTAATTATTCTGACGCTTGTCATTCTAGGTGGATTGTACGGGCTGAGATACCTGAGAGGTTTTTTTATTGCGAATAAATTAATCAGTCTTCACAAATTTCATTTTTTGTTGTATCTTTGCACCGTCGAAATCGCGCCACCCCTGATTTTATACCAATTATTTGTAAATAATTGATCAAAAGGGGTTTTTTTATCATAATAATCATTGTGAAGAATGACAGCTAATAAAGGACAAGCTAACAATGAAGTTTATAAGAAAATAAAGACAATTTTAGTCTCTCAACCTAAACCGGAAAGGTCTCCATACTATGAGTTAGAAAGAAAATACGACCTTACCATTCATTGGAGAAAATTCATCCAAGTAGAGCCTGTTAATGCACGAGAGTTTAGGAAATTTAAAATATATCCAACAGATTACTCCGCCATTATCTTCACGAGCAAAAACTCAATTGATCATTTTTTCAGATTGATGGAAGAGATGCGCATTACTATTTCGCAGGATTTACGTTATTTCTGCCTGACAGAAGCAATTGCTAATTATCTACAAAAATTTATCGTTTATCGAAAGCGAAAAGTATTTGTCGGTATTCGAAAAATTGAAGATTTAGCCACGCCGCTTAATAAGTTTAAAGCAACAGAAAGATTTTTATTACCGTGTTCTAATTTGGGAGCAAAGGATGTTTGCGCTTATTTGGACAAAAATGGCTGGGCTTTAAATGAGCAAAGAATTGTGGCTCCTATGATGAAAAGTCTGCCGGCAAACTCACACATTAAGGAATCGGAAGCAAAAAATAAAAAAGAAATCATAGCCCGGTATGACCCAAGTAAAACTGAGTTTTCATACGAGAAAAAAGGCTTTAAAGCATTTAAACCAACTAAGAAATCAACGAAAACTGATTTGCGCCCTAAAGAAAACTCAAATGCTAGGACTGATAAAGACAGTTTCTTACCACCACAGAAAAAAAGACTTGTAAGTCCTGAAATCGGTAAAAAACAGTTACAAAAGAAACCTGCATTTTTGACAAAAGAAAGTCTTAAAGTATCAAAGGAAAAGAAAAATAATAGTTCATCTCCGAAGCTATCACATACTGTTCCCGAGAACAAAAGACCAGTAACCCAAGTGGTTGGAAAAAAAACAGCTGAAAAAAAAGTAGAGAAAAAAACAGCAACAAAAACAACTGCGAAAAAAGCACCGGCAAAAAAACCAGCTGCTAAAAAAGCGCCTGTGAAAAAATAGAGTTAGCGGACAAGTTTACGAGTTAACAAAATTACAAGTAAGGTTGAGCAAATTGCAAAGAAATAAAATATTTTGCAGTTACGCAAGTTTTTTAACTAAAAATTTAGTTTATGGTTTTTTCCGGGCGTGGACGCCCGGAGCGGAGT
>JALWYP010000317.1 GCA_026992695.1 Flavobacteriaceae bacterium | reverse complement strand
ATTTCTGAAAGAGACTTTATAAAAGGAAATTTTAAAGCAAATTTTCATCCAAAATATGTGGTAGATATCCATTTTATTGAAAAGAATATAAAAACACAAGAAGCATTGGTTATAGATGCGCGATCCTCCGGAAGATTTTTAGGTACTACACCCGATCCAAGAGAGGGTTTACCAAGTGGTAACATTCCTAATTCGGTTAATTTACCATTTAAAGAAGTACTAAATAATGGGAAATTTAAAAAACCGGAAGCGCTAAAACTTATTTTTTCTAAATTTAATATCGAAAAAGAAAAACCCTTGGTTTTTTCTTGTGGTTCGGGTATAACAGCGTGTATTATTTTACTTGCTGCTAATCAAGTAATAACCAATCCCAAAACCGTTTTTGATGGTTCTTGGACACAATGGGCACTTACCAAGTTATAGTATTACCCTTTGTAAAAAGGTGTTTTTGCAATTGTTGCAGGAACGGCTTTTTTTCTAATTTGAATATGAATTTTTGAACCTGGTTTTGCAAAGATTGAAGGCACATAACCCATTCCTATTCCTTTTCCTAACGATGGTGACATTGTTCCACTGGTAACGCTCCCTATTTTTTTTCCTCCGTTGTCCACAATATCATATCCGTGACGCGGAATACCACGTTCATCCAACTCAAAACCTACTAATTTTCTTTCGGTTCCATGGTCTTTTTGTTTTTTTAGGTTTTCGTGATTAATAAAATCTTTTGTGAATTTGGTAATCCATCCTAATCCGGCTTCAATAGGAGAGGTGGTGTCGTCTATATCATTTCCGTATAGGCAGTATCCCATTTCCAATCTTAGGGTGTCTCGAGCAGCTAAACCACAAGGTTTAATTCCGAAGTCTTTACCCGCTTCCATTACCTTATTCCAAACTTGTTCTACTTCGTTATTTTTACAATAAATTTCAAAACCCCCGCTTCCGGTGTAACCGGTTGCACTAATAATAACGTGTTCAATTCCTGCAAAATCGGCTACTTTGAAATGGTAAAATTTTATGGCAGACAAATCTTCAGAAGTTAATGATTGCATCGCTTCAATAGCCTTGGGTCCTTGAATGGCAAGAAGAGAATAATCTTCAGATAAATTTTTAAGATCGGCACCCATCGTGTTGTGTTTGTTAATCCAATTCCAATCTTTTTCAATATTTGAAGCGTTTACTACCAATAACCATTTTTTGTTTGTTAAACGATAAACAATTAAATCATCCACAATACCACCTTTTTCATTGGGAAAACAGCTATATTGTGCTTGTCCATCTACTAATTTAGATGCATCATTGCTGGTGACTTTTTGAATTAAATCTAGCGCATTATCTCCGGTTACTAAAAATTCGCCCATATGCGAAACATCAAAAACACCTACAGCGTTACGTACCGTTTGGTGCTCGCTTGTAACACCTTCGTATGAAACGGGCATATTATAACCTGCAAAAGGAACCATCTTAGCACCAAGTGCTTTGTGTATTTGGGATAATGCTGTGTCTTTCATAATTTATATCT
>JALWYP010000316.1 GCA_026992695.1 Flavobacteriaceae bacterium | reverse complement strand
ACACAGAGACTTACAAAGTAACGTTAGGAGAAATAAATCATAGAGAACAGGCATGTTTTTCGATAGGATTTACTTACAACTATAAATTAAAGGAGTTGGTTAAAAGTATTCCGGGTGTACGATGGAGTGCCAGTAAGAAAACTTTTTATGTTTTTAAAAGGAGGTATTCATTACATCAGTTATTTACTATTTTAAAGAAAAAAGGTGTTTATGTAAATTACTCTTTGATTAAAAACCCAAAAAAGGCAAATACAGTAGTAAAAAAACAACGAACCGGAAGAAAGATAAGCGAAGAAAACAAGCAGGTTATAAGAGCATTTGTTAGGTATTTACAAGGGCTTCGGTTAAGTAAAAACACCATTAAAGTATATTTTACATTTGTTGCAGATTTTGTTGAGTTTATTGCAGATAAACCGCTAGACCGGTTAACAAACGAGGATGTTAGGCTATTTGTAGAACAGCAAGTAACACATAAAAAATACGCCATTAGCACACACAGACAACTGGTAAGTGCCATAAAACATTTTGCTACTTTTTTACCCGAAAGCAGCTTAGAGGTTTCGGAAATGATACGACCTAAAAAATCGCATTATTTACCTTCGGTACTTAGTAAAGAAGAGATTATAGACCTACTACGATGTACAAAAAATTTAAAACACAGAGCGGTTTTAGCATTGTTGTATTCGGCAGGACTTAGAATAGGTGAAGTATTGGATTTACCTTTACGGAACATAGATGTAGATCGCCGACAAATTTTTATAAAAAACGGAAAAGGAAGAAAAGACCGTGTAGTAATTTTAGCCGAAAGCATTGTGCCTTTATTACAAAATTATTATTTTACATACAGACCCAACTATTATTTTATTGAAAATCCGAAAGGTGGAAAATACAGTGCCGAAAGTATTAGAAAGTTTTTAAAAGCTTCGGCAAAGAGAGCCGGTATAAAAAAACGCGTTACGCCTCATACATTGCGTCATAGTTTTGCAACCCATTTAATTGAAAATGGTATTGGTTTGCGGTACGTACAAGATTTGTTGGGGCATAGCAAACCGGAAACCACGATGATATATACCCATATAGCAAAAAAGGATTTATTAAAGATAACCAGCCCATTAGATGTGGCGATAAAACAATTATCTCAATCGGATAAAGAAGCAAAAAAAGTACGTTTATCCGGAAATTATTAGATATAATTATTACCTTTGGTTGAGATATAACAAGTTAGCCACAAGTAAAAAACAAGAATAAATGATTAATTCGAAACTATATATTGAAACAGAAAGACTTTTAATTCGACCTTTTAAGCTAGAAGATATTGAGCCTTCATACATTATGGATTCAGATCCAGCAGTAAATAGATATACCGGAGAAGAGGGTGTTGTTTCTAGAAAAGAAATTGAAAGAAGGATTATTGAAAATGTATTTGGAGATTATGAAAAATATGGATTTGGACGGCTTGCAGTTGAGTTAAAAAGTGAAAACAAATTTATTGGTTTTACAGGTTTAAAGTATTTAGAAG
>JALWYP010000315.1 GCA_026992695.1 Flavobacteriaceae bacterium | reverse complement strand
CTCTTAAGACAAATAAAGTACCAAAACAGATGAAATGACAAGATGGCATATTTTGACGAATTGTATTTGTATTTTGAAACTAAATATCTTTTTATCTTTTGTTTAGATTTGGAGTTAAATATGTACCTTTCGGCACTTTAAATAAAAATACTATGTACACTTCAAAAATAATAGGTCTTGGAAAGTATGTGCCGGATAATGTAGTAACAAATGATGATTTGTCTAAAATGATGGACACCAATGATGAATGGATTCAAGAACGTACCGGAATTAAAGAACGTCGCTGGGCAGAAAAAAGTAAAGGCGAAACTACGACAACAATGGGCGTTAAGGCTGCGAAAATAGCGATAGAACGAGCCGGAATAGATAAAGATGAAATTGATTTTATCGTTTTTGCTACATTAAGCCCGGATTATTACTTTCCCGGTCCCGGAGTTTTTGTTCAAGAAGCATTAGATATTAAAACGGTAGGAGCCATTGATATACGAAACCAATGTTCGGGTTTTATCTATGCGCTTTCGGTTGCCGATAACTTTATTAAAGCCGGAATGTATAAAAATATTTTGGTTATTGGAGCCGAATTACACTCGTACGGATTGGATAAAACCACAAGAGGACGTGGGATTTCGGTAATTTTTGGTGATGGTGCTGGAGCTGTGGTTTTAAGTAGAAGTGAAAACGATAAAGGAATACTCTCTACGCATCTTCATTCGCAAGGAAAATACGCAGATGAGTTGGTACTTAAGGCTCCCGGAATGGGAAACAGATGGGTGAGTGATATTGTAGCCGATAACGACCCTGATGATGTTTCGTACTATCCGTATATGAACGGACAATTTGTATTTAAAAATGCTGTTGTTCGGTTTTCGGAAGTTATTAATGAAGGACTACACAGCAATAATCTTAGTGTAAGTGATATAAACATGTTAATTCCTCATCAAGCAAATTTGCGGATTTCTCAATTTATTCAGCGTAAATTTAAATTAAACGACTCACAGGTTTATAACAACATACAACGATACGGAAATACAACAGCGGCATCAATTCCTATTGCGTTAACCGAAGCTTGGGAAGAAGGTAAAATAAGCGAAGGCGATTTGGTTGTTTTGGCTGCCTTTGGCAGTGGTTTTACGTGGGGAAGTTCTATTATTAGATGGTAATAAAAAAAGTAAATAAAAAAAGTGCTTCAGAAGAAAAGAAGCACTTTTTTAAAACCTAACATAACAATATTCTTTTAGTAAAGCATCGAAAGATTAATCCCCAAAAAACATCGAGTACTTAAAATTTGTTATATTTCAAATGTAGTGGGTATTTAAATACTTTACAATGCGTAGAAACACGTATTTTTTAATTCTAAAAATTTGCGTCTAAATAGCATAAATTAATTACAACATGAACCTTCACCGGATTCCTGAATAGGAGGGCAGGGTACGCTTCCATAGGAGCAATACACACAACAGTCTCCCTCTTTTGGTCTTAATATGGTTTTGCATTTTGTGCATCGATAAAAAAACTCGCATGCAT
>JALWYP010000314.1 GCA_026992695.1 Flavobacteriaceae bacterium | reverse complement strand
TACCCAAATTGTACTTAGATTTTGATAATCCAAATAATATTTCAGATAGCTTGGAAGTATGGAAAATTGCATCTAAATTAATGTTGATAGCTGCGGTATTTCAAATTTCAGATACCTTGCAAGTAGTTGCTTTGGGTGCCTTACGCGGAATGCAAGATGTAAAAATACCTACGGTTATTACCTTTGTGGCTTATTGGCTAATCGGGTTTCCCATTTCGTATTATTTGGGGCTTTTTACCGAGTATAAAAGTTCCGGTATTTGGTTGGGTTTGTTAGCCGGTTTAACTGCTTCGGGTGTAATGTTATTTATGCGATTTAATTATCTTTCAAAAAAATTCATCTTACAAAAAAGTGAAAAAAACAATTCATAAACAAGTTCCGTTATTCCTTTTTATTTTACTTTCAGTGGTAGATATTTGGGCGGTCTATACTAAAAATTCGCAAGTAATAACCGTAGTAAAGCCCTTTTTAATGCTTGTCTTATTATGGTATTTTCTTGCCAATTCACTTTATAGAAACAAGTTGTATATATTGGCTCTTATTTTTAGTTTTTTCGGGGATGTGTTTTTGTTAAGCACCGAAAAACTATTTTTTCTATCCGGATTAATATCCTTTTTAATCGCCCATATTTTTTACATATTATTGGTTAAAGCACGGTTGCAAAAACCACGAGGAATTCAGTTGTTAATAGCAGTTATTCCCAATTTGATTATTTTGGTTTTTTTATTACGTTTTTTATATCCTTCGTTGGGAGAAATGAAGATTCCGGTAACCATTTACGGTAGTACTATTACCACCTTTGGAGCGGTATCGTTATTGTATTTTCTTCAGAAAAAGAGTAAAGGAGCTTTGTTGCTGGTTTTAGGAACCTATGCGTTTATAGTTTCAGATGCTGTCTTGGCAATTAACCTGTTTTACAAACCTTTTGCTTTGTTTCCGGTTATAATTATGGTTACTTATTTACTGGCTCAGTTTTTAATTTGTAAATTTGTTTTAAATTTAGAAAACGTATGACACTTCCAAAATTTATACTCGGCGATAATACCGATTTGCCAACAGCTATTTTTGTTATACATACTCAATTTCCTCGCTTTATTATTAACTTGGAAAACGACGAAATAGAATGGCTGGAAGAATTTGATAATCACGATCAAAAATTACTGGAAACCGAAACCGAAACCCTCATTAGTGAAGCTACTGCTTTTTATGATAGAGAAATAGCACGTTATCAAGATGATTGAAGAATTGCTTAAATACGACCAAGCGGTTTTTTTATACCTTAATAATTTAGGTAGCCAAACGTGGGACCAACTGTGGTTGGTTATCACTAACAAACTGTCGTCTATACCGTTGTACGTAGTTTTACTGTATTTAATTTATAAAAATTACGGATTAAAAAGTACCATTTTAGTATTGTTGGTTGTAGCCCTTATGATTACCGGAACCGATCAACTGTCCGATTTTTTTAAACATTACACCCAGCGTCCACGTCCTTGGAAAGTGGAAGCATTGCAAGAACTAAGGCGTTT
>JALWYP010000313.1 GCA_026992695.1 Flavobacteriaceae bacterium | reverse complement strand
CCAAAGAACCGCATTATGTAGGAACCGAAGCACATACCAAAGTAAAAAATTATCTGATACAAGAATTAGAAAAATTAGGATTGCAAGTAGAAACGCAAAACCAAGTAGCTATCAATAAAAAATGGCGTGGAGCGGTAAAAGCACAAAATATCATGGCACGTATAAAAGGTACCGATGCCAATAGCAAAGCATTGGTTTTATTATCGCATTACGATAGTTCGGTGCATTCTTCGTTTGGAGCAAGCGACGATGGTAGTGGTGTCGTTACTATTTTAGAGGGAATCCGTGCTTTTTTAGAAACAGGACAACAACCTAAAAACGATATTATTATTTTATTTGTAGATGCCGAAGAAGTTGGTTTGTTAGGAGCAGCTGCTTTTGTAAATCACCATGCATGGGCAAAAGATGTCGGTTTGGTGCTTAATTTTGAAGCTAGAGGAAGTGGTGGTCCAAGTTATATGTTATTAGAAACCAATGGCGGAAACAGACAATTAATTGATGCTTTTAAACAAGCAAAACCCAATTATCCAGTAGCAAATTCGCTTATGTACAGCATCTATAAAATGTTGCCAAACGATACCGATTTAACCGTTTTTAGAGAAGAAGGTAACTTTAACGGAATTAATTTTGCTTTTATAGACGATCATTTTGATTACCATACTGCACAAGATACCTACGAAAATCTAGATAGAAATACCTTAGAACAACAAGGCGATTATCTAATGACCATGTTACAACATTTTGCGAATACGAATCTCGAAAATTTGGATGCAGAAACCGATAATGTATATTTTAATTTTCCAATTCCGATAATTTCTGGAGGTTTGGTATCGTATCCTTTTTCATGGATTATATG
Organism: Flavobacteriaceae bacterium; assembly: GCA_026992695.1. Lineage (GTDB taxonomy): Bacteria > Bacteroidota > Bacteroidia > Flavobacteriales > Flavobacteriaceae > Marifrigoribacter. Next base: position 676 of record JALWYP010000313.1, on the reverse strand, counting down.
GATGTTTGTTTTGGCTGCTCTTTTATTTTTAGGAATTACATTTACAGGTGTGCAAAAAATGAAATTAACGACTCCTGCTATGTTTGCAGGATTTATTCCGTTTTTAGGAGCTCTTTTCTCTTCGGCATTATTAGCCTTTTTTGGATGGAAATTATTAAAAATGATACATCCGCAATACAACGATATTTTACATGGTTTTACCTATAATGGTCATTGGTATATTATTGCTTTTGTTGCCTTAACTATCGGAATTTCTTTTCGATTTTACCAACATTCTTTTAAAAAACATTCTGCTGCCAACCTAATAGTTGCTCCGTTATTTATTTGGGGAATTATCAATTTACTAGTAGCCATATATTTAAAAGGTGCTGGCTTTTTTATTATACCAGTGTATCTAGCTTTAGCAACACTTGCCATGTTATTATTTTCCAAACGAAGTAGAAAATTTAAAATTGTAATTAGTACCCTTTTAACCTTACCAAGCATTATTATTTTTGCTCCATTAATTAAAATGTTTCCTGTTGGTTTAGGTTTAAAAATGTTAGCAATTAGTGCCGTTTTTACGGTTTTACTTTTCGGATTATTTGTACCAACCATTAAAAAAATACGAAATACCAAAAAGTTGTCGTATCTATTTTTCGGAATTGGAATTTTAGCATTGTTATCGGCATCGTTT
>JALWYP010000312.1 GCA_026992695.1 Flavobacteriaceae bacterium | reverse complement strand
CGTTGTAGGGATTGCTTTTACCAAAAATCAAGCCCTTGAACTTTTAAAAAACACCTCTCCTACCATAGCACTTCTTGATATTAACCTAGGAAACAATTTACACGGAATTGAAATTGCAGAACACATTAACACCCATTATAACATCCCTTTTTTATACCTAACCTCCTATTCCAGCAAACTCATTTTAGACAAAGTAAAACACACTTTCCCAATGGGTTATATTGTGAAGCCCTTTGATGAAGCCGACCTTTTTACAGGAATTGAAATTGCTTTATCCAATTACAACAGCATTAAAAAAAGTATCGTTATTTCTTTAGAAACTATCAACAAAAACTCCGATTTACAACTTACCAAAAAAGAGTTTATCGTTTTGCAAGAAATGTATAGCGGATTATCCAACTTGCAAATTTCCGAAAAGCATTTTGTAAGCCCCAATACCGTTAAAACCCACGTACAAAATATTTATTCCAAACTTAATGTACACAATCGTGCAGATGCCATTGTAGCCATACGAAAAATTTTAAATCGCTAAAATTCATCCTTTTGGATGAAAAACCCTTCCTTCTCTCTTCTTAATTTAGCCCCTAATAACCAAACCTATTTTCAATCATGAAAAAGTTATTTTTATTCGTGCTATTTACACATTTTGCCTTTGCACAGCTTGCAGTTGATATCACAAAAATTAACGTTCCTAGTAATATGGATCCTGACTCTAATATTCAAGTATATGTTGTGATTAAAAATACCGGCGAAGAACAACTACAACGCTCTAATTGTTCGTTAGAAGTAACTTGTAAATCTTGCCCTAACGACGATGCCGGTAAAAAGTTTGAATATGAGTATGATGTTCCTGTAAAAGTAGAAACCAATAAAGAATATACCTTCAGATGGCTTATAAAAACCCCTACCGTTCCAGGAGATTACAAACTCAATATTGCTATAAAAAACGGAAACTCAATTTTAACCTCAAAAGAAACCACCGTAACTATTGAAGAAAATTTTGAAGCCGAAATCAGCAATACCATAGAAGGAATCAAACTGGAACCCGAAAGAAAATACCCTCCTTATGTAATTACTATAAAAAATACCGGAAAAACCACTTGGGCAAAAGGAAGCTACAAAGTTAAGGTAGAAACCGAGGAAGCTCCAGACGATGCCGAAGACGAAGATAAAGAAGCATTTGAAATAGAAGAAGACATAGAGCTCTCTAACCTGGAGCCCGGAGATTCTAAATCGGTTAGCTCAGGGACATTCGACAGCCCATCTGTAGGCGGTGATTACAAGCTTAAAGTAACTGTTTTAAAAGACGGTAAAACCTTTAACGCAAAAAATGCCGAAACAACTATTGAAGTATCTGTAGTTGAAAAAGAACCCGAAGTCACCTTTACCGAAAAAGTAACGCGTAAAATCTATCCCGAAAAAGAATATCCTGTTTCATTTACCGTAAAAAACAGTGGCGATGTAAAATGGCCCGAAGGCAAATACTCTATTAAAGCAACTCTTACCTCTAAGGCTTCAAGTAAAGTAGATGATAACGTCTTTGAAGCAGAAGAAAGTTTTAGTGCAAGCGAATGGGAAACTGGAAAATCTGCTACAGTAACATTTCCAAAAATTAAAACACCTTTAGAGCACGGAAAATACACGGTAAAATATCAAATATTACTTGATGGTAAAGAGTTTGAAGCCGATGATTCAGAAATAACGGTAAATTATGAAGTGGTTGAGCTTAAACCCGAACTCAATGTAAACCGTATTACCCTTGAAAAAAGAATGAATCCCGGAAAAACCTACAAACTACGTGTAGATGTAAAAAACAACGGCGAAATCATTGCCTTTAAAAACGATTGGGTGGTAAAATGCAAGATACGCAGTAAAAAGCCTTCTAACTACAAGCCTCCTCGTGGCGTTTTTGAATTTTCATTAGACGGTGTCGAAATTTCCCCCAAAGGAGTGAAATATGTAACCGGAAGTATTAAAGCACCGAAAGTAGAAAAAGAAACTACCTTAAAATTAGATTTTGAAGTGTATTATAAAGGCTCTCGAATGGGAGGACCCAAACAATACGACATAACCATTAAACCATAATTAAAATCCATAAAAATGAAAAAATTAACTTTACTATTAGTCCTTATTGCTTTATCTATGACCGCTCAAGAAAAACCAGAAGTAATAGAAGTAGAACCTGTAAAAGGCGAAGACGTAACCTATACGGCAAACCTTAAAGACGGAGTTTTTATAGACGATTTATCTTGGGCTTGGAGTAGCCAAAATGCTTGTTTTGTTGGTTTTCAGTCGCATAAATTTACCGGAAAACACGTGTTTTTTACAGGTATTATCCCAACAAGAAGCGAAATATCTGTAACCGTAATACCTAAAGACCCAAACGCAAATTTTAGTATCTATGCTTACGAAGTAGGAGTAGATAAAATGCCTATTGTACCCGATTTACCAAGTTGCATTCGTTGTGAAGCAGACTACAAATGGGACAGAAAATACAAAGGTGCTACACAAGACCACACCCGAACAGTAAAACATTTGGCAGCTATTACTCGCCCTTATCGCATGATTATTGGAGTTACCGGAGCAGACGGTCTTGACGAAGGCGAGTTTACTTTGGTTATTTCAACAAAATAATTAAGAAAAACCCATCTAAATAAAAAAGGAAAGCTAACTATTTATTAAAAAAACTTATATCCAAAATGAAAAAACTGTTTCATTCTATCATTTTTACTTTATCAATAGGTTTTAGCTGTTTTGCCCAAGTAGGAATTGGTAATACAAACCCAAAAGCTAGTCTGGATATAAGTGCCGATAACCCTGCCAATCCTTCAAACACAGATGGCATTTTAATTCCTAGAATTGATAATTTTCCTACAACAGACCCAACGGCTGCACAAGAAGGCATGTTGGTATTTGCCACAGGAAACGGTACTCCCTCAAGAGGTTTTTATTCTTGGAATAACAACACATCATCTTGGGATTCTATTACTGGAACAGACGACCAAATTGTAGATCAATTTGGTTTAGTTGGTACGACACTAGGGATTTCTTTAGAAGATGATGGAATGGCTCCTGTAACTGTAGATTTGTCTAGCCTTGCTGGAGATGATGACTGGACAACAGTAGGTGCTAATATTGAAAGACAATCTGGTGATGTTTTTATAGGAAACACAAATACTACCAACAATGATTTATATATAAGCGACCGTATTATAGACTGGGATAACACCTCTTACTTTCTTGACCCAGATGACATTAGCAAAGTAGATGAAATAGAATTTGATAGTGGAAGTACATCAGACCCAAGTATAAGATTCTCTTCTCCCAGTACCGGATTTTTTAGTCCTAATTCCAACACTATCGCTTATAGTGCAAACGGAATCGAAGCTTTTAGAATTAATAATCAAGGAAATATAGCAATTGGGAGTACTACAATTCCAATTTCAAATTATAAAATGTATATAAAATCGGGATCTAACCCATTTGAAAATGAAGTTTATATAGGAAACACAAACAATTCAAACAGTTCGATATTAATAAACCATAATACACAGCAAGGCAATGGAATAACAGTTAATGCCAATAATGGCTATACTTTAAGTAATCACAGTGCTATTACAACATCAAATTCTTTAGCAAATATTTACACGAATATTGCTCAATATTCAACAACATCATCCATTTATGGTATTAATAGTAATATTCAAGGATCAAGTAACTATACTATTTACGGCATGTATAATTATATTCCTAATACTGGGGATGGAACACATTACGGAACCCAAAACAGATTAATTGGTTCTGGAAATGGAATTCATTACGGAACATATAATATTTTATCAGGAAATGGGTCTGGATTAAAATACGGAAGTTATAACTCAATAAACAGTACCGCTGGAGGAATACATTATGGTGTTTACAGTAATGTACAGAAGGCATCAGGCTACGCTGGATATTTTATAGGTAGAACGTCTTTAGGAAATAGTACATCCAACAGATACTTAATGCCGGCATCAGATGGTACCGCCAACCAAGTAATACGGACCGACGGAGCCGGAAATTTAAGTTGGGTAACTCCTCCTGCAAATACAGATAACCAACAAGTAGATTTATTTGCTTTATCGGGCACTACACTGGGCATCTCTCTTCAAAACGACGGTGTACCGCCCGTAACGGTAGATTTATCAAGTCTACAAGATGCAGATTGGTATGAAACAGGAACTACAAATCCTACAAATAATATTAATACCTCTATTTTTACACAAGGTAAAGTTGGTATAGGTACTAATGACCCCAGCGCTGGTATAGACCTTATTTATTCAAGTGATAATAGTAATACACCTGCATACAACCGCGATGGTATGAAGATAGATTATACGTATACAAGAAACACAGGTATTGGAGTTGGTTTAAAAATAAATGCTAAAAATAACGGAAATGGAAGCAATATTGCCGGAGGATACTTTAGACTTTATGACTCCAACAATGGAAACAGTTCTACGGCTGTATTTGGTTTTAATGTAGCTAATTCTTTATATAACAAAGCTTTTGGTGGGTCCTCAACTGGTAATGGCACATATAACTATGGTATAAGTGTATCAGCTAGAAATGCAAGCGACGCAAACATTGGAGGAAGTTTTACTTCAAATTCATCCATCGGAAAAAATTATGGAGTTTTAGGATATGCTTTAGGTGCCTCAACTAATTGGGCGGGTTATTTTGGAGACACTTCAACATTTCCTGCCGCAGGAAGTGGAAACGTCTTTATTCAAGATTTATTACAAGTAGATGGTCCTTTAAAATTTACCAATGGAGCTATCAATAATTATATTTTAAAAACCGATGCTTCTGGAAATGCAACTTGGGCAGACCCAACCACTGTAGGTACCGACAACCAAAACATCTCCGGCTCCGGTTTGTCCGGCACAACTTTAACCATTGGTATTGAAAACGGAAGCAGTGAAACTGTAGATTTATCTCCCCTTCAAGACGCCGATTGGTATGAAAGTGGAGGAACTCCTCCAAATAGTATTAACGATAATATTTATACCTACGGAAATGTTTCTGTTGGAACAACTGCATCTACCTATCGATTTGATGTTGCAGACAGCCAATCTAGTAATTTTATTGCCCGTTTTAATAATAATTCTACAGGGTCCAGTGCAGACGGAATTAGAATTAGACTTGCAGCTACTACGCTTACTACTAGTAATTATTTTATTGGTTTTTATAGAGGAATTGGGAGCAATAGTGGAAAAATTGTAGGTAATGGTTCTGGGGTACTCTACCAAACAACTTCAGACCGTCGGTTAAAAACCAATATTGTTTCTGTAAAAAATGCATTGGATTTAATTGAAAAAATACAACCCAGAAAATATGAATACAAAGCAAATCTTGGTAAAAAAGAGTACGGTTTTATTGCTCAAGAACTACAACTTGTTTATCCGCAAGCTGTAAGTGGCGACCCAAACGGGAACCCCGAAACCGACCCTATGATGGTAGACTATTCACGCCTAACACCCATACTAACCGCCGGAATAAAAGAACTTAAAACCGAATTGGAAATACTTAAAGA
>JALWYP010000311.1 GCA_026992695.1 Flavobacteriaceae bacterium | reverse complement strand
GAACATAATAAATTAAGGCTAAAACCGTTTTTATTGAAACAAAAACAAAAAAATATGAAACAAGCATGATTAAAATAATTATTAAACACACAAAATAATGATTATTTTCATCATGCGGTTCCATGTGGCAACTGAAAATAGTAAAAAATAAACACATGAAAAAAATTGTTCTTATTGTAGGATTTATAACTGCATCTTTGCTCTTTTCGTTAAATACAACAGCACAAGTTGTTGATAAAATACCCAAAACACCACACGAAAAAGTAGAACGTCCACCAAAACCTGAAAAAGGTAACTGGCAATGGGTGCCCGGACATTGGGAATGGAAAAGCCAAAGTAAAGTTTACGAATGGAAAAAACCACGCTGGCGAAAAGTGCCCAAAGGTAAAAGCAAGTGGCACAAAGGATACTGGAAAAAAGTGAAAAAAGGATGGCGTTGGGAAGAAGGATATTGGGTATAAAAATAAAAAATACAAGTTGATTAGTCCTAAATAACCGTTACACAAAAAAGAAGTGTAATGAAAAAACAAGCTAAAAGAGTTTATACCAAGCACACCTAAAATTATAAATTGTAAAAAAGATTGAACAAGCTCGTTTAAATACGATCTCAGCACAAAGGAAGTATGGAATAAATCTTATTCCACGTATTGGTAATTTTATAATTTGAATGTTGTGTATTGATTATTGAATATTCAATTGTTTATTGGTATATTGGAAATATAAATGCTTAATAGAGGTTTTATATAAATTGTAAGTCCGGAAAGCCCGTAGCCACCCAAATAGATAAAACTGAAATTAACCCGCACTATTCATCGGTTTTTGTTGACTTTTTCCCACTAAGCTGATTAACTGATAATAACAAGCAATAGAGTTAAGAAATACAATACTCAAATCTAGATGCCTTACTTTTATCTTTGCGTATTCCAATGAATCGGAACAGGCTTTGTATCTGCGCAAAGCTAAAAGTATGAACGGCGAAGCCCTTACCGAAGGTAATAATGTGGGGTAAGTGTTTTTTTATTTTGCTAAAAGGTGTTATTTTTACAGGATAACCAATAAAAGAATGCTATTATGAAAGAAATCAGGCGTATTCCAGATTTTAGAAGAGATATAAGTGGCAGGAAAAAAAGAAATATTCCTGTGAGTGCGATTTTTAAAATCTGGTTTTCGGATGTTTTAACTATTATCGGATTGTTTTTCTTTGCGTTTGGGGCTGTTTTTGTGTTGATATTTTTTCCTTTTCGGTCAATATTTAGTGAGAGTGCAACGGGAAAAGACCCTGCTGTGGAAGGAAAAATCAGTTTGGTGCGGGGGACAAATGCCTCGGTAAACGAAGAACAGGTGTATAAATATATCTATACATATAGTGCTCCGGATGGTGGTGATTATGAGGGTGTTGGTTATGCTACAGGTGAAGTGTTTGATGAGGGGGATGATGTGGTTGTTTATTATCGACAGAGTAATCCGCAAATATCAATGGTTGAGGGATTAAGGAAAAGTGAATTTGGTGGTGGAGTAGGGATGATTGTGCTGATTTTTCCG
>JALWYP010000310.1 GCA_026992695.1 Flavobacteriaceae bacterium | reverse complement strand
GTTCCTACTAATTTAATTGCGACTACAGTTACCGAAACATCTATAACCTTAAGTTGGGACGCTGCAACAGACGACACACAAGTAACCGGATATAAAGTATTTCAAGATGGTATTGAAGTTGCAACAGTTGCAAACGAAACAACAGCTATTATCTCTAATTTAGAATCGGGAACTGAATACGTTTTTTATATTACTGCTTTCGATGCTGAAGCAAACGAGTCTGCTCCAAGTAATTCACTCTCTGTTGCAACTGCTATTAACTTTAAACAAAGTCTCCAAGAAATGGGATTTTTTAGCGGAAACATTAGTTTTTTACAACCCGCAGAAGGTGTAATTCTTTACGATTTAAATTCTCGTTTGTTTACCGATTATGCTCACAAACAACGCCTTTTAAAACTTCCTGAAGGAAAGTTTTTAGAATATAACAACTCTAACATGTTGCCTAAGTTCCCTGATAATACAATGATTGCAAAAACATTTTATTATTTCAACGATGAAACTAACCAAAATGCCGGTAAAAAAATAATTGAAACCCGAGTTTTACTAAAAACAAACGGCGAATGGAAATTGGGTAATTATGTTTGGAATCAATCCCAAACCGAAGCACTTTTAACCGAAGAAGGCAGTATAACTCCTATTACTTATATCGATTCTAACGGAAGCACTCAAAATATAAATTACGAAATACCTTCAAACGAAAATTGTTTTACTTGTCATAATACCAATAATATTATAAACCCCATTGGTCCTAAATTAAGAAACTTAAACTTTAACCCACAAAACGGAACTATTAACATTAACCAATTACAATATTTTTTAGATAATAACATTTTAAAAGGAATTTCTAGTCCAGACGAAATAAGCGTATTACCAGATTGGACAGATGAAGACACCTATACCATTTTTGAAAGAGGAAGAGGCTATATGGAAATTAATTGTGCACATTGTCATCAACCAGGTGGTATTGTTCCTCCCGGATTTTTATTAGATTTTAGATTAGAAACCCCTTTTGAAACCACCGGAATATATAGCCATAGAGGACAAATTGAAGACAGAATACAAAGCACAGTACCTTCATATAGAATGCCATTATTAGGAAGAACTATCGTTCACACAGAGGGAGTTACTATGATGTTAGATTATCTTCAAGCCATCGAAGATTAAAAAAATTATACTAAAATCTTGTTTTTGGCTTAATTATTGGTATTTTTAACCTGAAAAATATTTAGTAACTAAACTTTAATAAATTAAACCATGAAAAAATTAGTATCATTAGCCATCTTTTCTATAGTAATGCTATTAGGTGTGCAAACTGCCTCTGCACAATCTACCGACGAATTAGCAGCTAGAAAAAAACCCGAAGTAGTAGCTAAAGCACAAGTAGCCGATTTATCTAAAAAATTAGAATTAAACGGCGATCAACAACGTGCAATGTTTAGAGCAATTGTTGCAAAAGAAATAAACTATAAAAAACACGTTACAGGAAAAGATAGTAACAGCAAAGAAGTAATTGGAAACAAGAAAAAATTTGATGAAAGCTAT
>JALWYP010000309.1 GCA_026992695.1 Flavobacteriaceae bacterium | reverse complement strand
AAGCATCATTGTACCCTTTTGCATAACCTCCATTTATTTTATTTTTAATTATTTTAACAGATGGAAAAGTTGTTTGTAAAAAAGGGATAGAATCGTCGGTTGAGTTATTATCTGCAACATAAATGTTAGCTCCATTAGAAAATTTTAATACCGAGGGTAAAAATTTTTTCAATAGTTGTTTTCCGTTCCAGTTTAGGATAACTACAGCAACATTCATATTGGCAAAATTAACCAAGATTTATAATAATACTAATTTTTTGGTATCTTAGTAATTCAAAAATATAAAAAATGGATTATCCCGAATTAATTTTAAGCATCTCTATAGGAATTGGATTAGCGGCTGCTGTTGGCTTTAGAGTATTCCTTCCGTTGTTGGTTTTAAGCGTTGCCGGACATTATAATATTATTCCTTTAAATGAAAGTTGGCAATGGGCAGGCAGTCTTGCTGCAGTTATTACGTTGGGTGTAGCTACAATAGTAGAAGTTTTTGGATACTACATTCCTTGGGTCGATACTATATTAGATACCATAGCAGTTCCTCTGGCTGCTGCTGCCGGAACAGCGGTTATGGCTGCAACAGTTACCGATATGAGTCCTGTTTTTACTTGGGCTTTGGCAATAATTGCCGGAGGTGGTACTGCTACTTTTGTACAAGGTAATACTACAGCAGCTCGATTAACATCTACCGCAACTACAGGTGGTCTTGCCAATCCTATTTTTACTACAGTTGAAACAGGAACATCCGTAGTACTATCTATTCTCTCTATTGTATTTCCTTTTGTTGCTGTTGTTTTAGTATTATTAATTTTTTATTTTATTTTTAAGTTTTATAAAAAGCTTCAGAAAAAAAGGCAATCAACCACATAATCTTCTTATTTTTGATGCCTTTATTAAGCAACCTTTTGTAAATTTTAGTATCTAAAATACAATAACTAACCAAATAAATGAAGATAATAGCAATGATTCCTGCACGTTATGGTGCATCAAGATTTCCGGGTAAATTAATGCAAGACCTTGGTGGTAAGCCGGTTATTGTAAGAACATACGAAGCCACGAAAGCAACAAAACTTTTTAGTGAGGTATATGTTGTAACCGATAGTAACATAATTTTTCAAGAAATTGAAGCTTATGGCGGACATGCCATAATGAGTAAAAAAGAACACGATTGTGGCACCGACCGTATCGCCGAAGCTGTTGAACACATGGATGTGGATATTGTGGTTAATGTTCAGGGAGACGAACCCTTTACCAGTAGGGAAGGACTTGAAAAAGTACTTTCGGTTTTTAAAGAAGAAGATGCTCAAAAAATAGATTTGGCTTCATTGATGACCGAAATTTATGATTGGAAAGAAATAAGCGACCCAAATGTTGTAAAAGTAATTGTAGATAAAGATAATTTTGCATTGTACTTTTCCAGATCTCCTGTTCCTTATCCAAGAGATAAAAATGTTGCAGTTCAATATTATAAACACAAGGGAATCTATGCTTTTAGAAAACAAGCTTTATTAGATTTTTATAGGTTGCCTATGAAAACGCTGGAAGCTGCC
>JALWYP010000308.1 GCA_026992695.1 Flavobacteriaceae bacterium | reverse complement strand
TCCCAATGTTGGTAAATCAACTCTTTTTAATTGTTTGTCTAATGCAAAGGCACAAAGTGCAAACTTTCCGTTTTGTACTATAGAGCCTAATATTGGTGTGGTAAATGTTCCGGATTCTCGATTAGAAAAATTAGAAGCACTCGTAAAACCGGAGCGTGTATTACCTGCAACTGTAGAGATTGTAGATATTGCCGGATTGGTTAAAGGAGCTAGCAAAGGGGAAGGTTTGGGAAATCAATTTTTAGGAAATATACGAGAAACCGATGCCATATTACACGTTTTACGATGTTTTGATAATGATAATATTATTCATGTTGATGGAAGTATTGACCCGATACGAGACAAAGAAACCATTGATATGGAACTTCAATTAAAAGATTTAGAAACCACTGAAAAAAAATTAGATAAAGTAAAACGAGCAGCAAAAACCGGAAATAAAGAAGCGCAAAAGGAAGAAGCCGTTTTGCTGAAAATAAAAGAGGGTCTGGAATCCGGCACATCGGTTCGAGCAATTACTATTTCGGAAGCAGATAGAGAAGCATTTGTAAAACCATTACAGTTTATTACCGATAAACCGGTTTTATACGTTTGCAATGTAGATGAAGCATCTGCAACAACCGGAAATAAGTATGTAGATGAAGTAAAAAATGCCGTAGTAAACGAAAATGCAGAAGTATTGGTTTTGGCTGTTGGAACCGAAGCAGATATTAACGAGCTTGAAGAATACGAAGAACGCAAACTATTTTTAGAAGATTTAGGTTTAGACGAGCCCGGCTCGGCAAAATTAATTCGTGCTGCTTATAAGTTACTTAATTTACAAACCTATTTTACCGCCGGAGTAAAAGAAGTACGTGCTTGGACAATACCGGTTGGCGCTACTGCTCCACAAGCAGCCGGAGTAATTCATACCGATTTTGAAAAAGGTTTTATTAGAGCCGAAGTCATTAAATACGATGATTTTGTGCATTTTGGTAGCGAGCAAAAAGTAAAAGAAGCCGGAAAACTAAGTGTCGAAGGCAAAGAGTACATTGTGCAAGATGGTGATGTGATGCATTTTCGATTTAATGTGTAAGGTGCTTTTAGTTATTCCTGTTCTTTTTTTTGATTTTTTCTGAAACAGGACTCGAAACAATTTTATACTTGTAACCTTTTTTGCTTTTATACCCTTTGGTTACTTTTGGTGAAATTATACCTAAGGTAATTAAACTTGCCGAGGCAACTAAATACCCTGCATAACCAGCTTGAATAAAAGCAGCTATTATGGCACCAACAGCAAAGGTAGCTCCCCCAAAATAAAAGACGACACCGTCTATTAACAAAGATACCAATAAAGGGTTTTTTCTAATTAAAACTATTTCGTTTAAAGAAATGGTGGTTCCTTTTAACGAAATAGTCTCATTATCAATAATTTTAAGCCTTCCTTTTATTCGTTTTCCATCTATAGTTTTAATAATAACCCGATTGTTTTGGTTTAAAATAACTTCTTTGTTTTTTGAAATATTTGTTATCGATAAAACTTGTGTTTGTGCGTGTACAAAACCCATACACA
>JALWYP010000307.1 GCA_026992695.1 Flavobacteriaceae bacterium | reverse complement strand
GAAGAAATTAAACGCATTTTAAAATCACTTACAGAATTACTAAGACCCTACGCTTCGTTACTAGAAAACCAACAAAACTACCTTACCCATATCGATGTACTTTCGGCTAAAGCCCGATACGCAGTTGCCATAAATGCAACCATTCCTAATATTTCTACACAAAGACGATTGTTTTTAAAAAATGCATACCATCCCCTACTGCTTTCCGAAAATAAAAAACGAAAACAAAAAACCTACCCGCAAACCATTGCGCTTCATCAAGAAAACAGGATTATTGTTATTTCGGGTCCCAATGCAGGCGGAAAAAGCATTACTTTAAAAACCGTAGGTTTACTACAATTAATGTTGCAAAGCGGCTTGTTAATTCCAGCCGATGCACAAAGCGAATGTTTTATTTTTAATAAAATCTTAACCGATATTGGCGATAATCAATCTATCGAAAATCATTTAAGCACATACAGCTACCGGTTAAAAACAATGAATCAGTTTTTAAAAAAATGCAACAAAAACACATTATTTCTAATTGACGAATTTGGTACTGGAAGCGATCCCGAATTAGGAGGCGCTCTTGCCGAAACATTTTTAGAAGTATTTTACCAACGAGAAGCATTTGGTATTATCACCACCCATTACACCAACCTAAAACTACTTGCAAGCGAATTGCCTTTTGCTACAAATGCCAACATGCAGTTTAACCGAAAATCTTTAGAACCCATGTTTCAGCTTCAATTAGGTGAGGCGGGAAGTTCTTTTACTTTTGAAGTAGCACAAAAAAACGGCATCCCGTACAGCCTGATTAACAAAGCAAAAAAGAAGATTGAACGAGGCAAGGTTAGATTTGATAAGAGTATTGCCAACTTGCAAAAAGAACGTTTTCAGTTTAGAAAAAGCACCGAAGATCTAAAAAAAACATCTGAAAAAGCAAAACTTCAAACCAAACAACTGGAAGAAATAAATACTAAAATTCAAGAAAAATTAGAAAGTTACCAAGAATTGTACGACAACAACCAACGGTATATTAGTATTGGTAAAAAAGTTACAAGCCTTGCAGAAACCTTCTTCTATAACAAACGAAAAAAACAATTATTAGACGAACTTTTTAAACTAACTTTAATTATAAACAGCAAATTAAAAAAGAAAAAACCCGTAGAGAAAAAGAAAGAAAAAATCAAGAAACAAGCCATTGAAAAAGAAGTAACACAAAAAGTACAAGTAATAAGAGAAAAAAAGAAAAAAGAAAAAGTCAAACGTAAAAAAGAAGCTTTAAAAAAGCCGTTGGTTTTACCTAAGATTGGAGATAGTGTACGAATGAAGGGTGGTAGAGCAATTGGCACACTCGAAAAAATAGAGAAAAATAAAGGAATAGTAAATTATGGCACATTTACCACACAAGTTGCCATTACCGAACTGGAAAAAGTATGATAAATACAAAACACAATAACGTCATTTTTTTTGATGGAGTTTGTAATCTTTGCAATGCTTCGGTAAATTTTATTATTAAAAAAGACAAAAAAAACGTTTTTAAATTTGCAGCCTTACAGAGTGATTTTGCTAAAAAGACGTTAGCTTCTTTTCCGAAAGAGAAAACACAAGCCGACTCTATTTTGTATTTAGAAAACAAGAAACTCTACAGTAAGTCATCTGCAGCGCTACACATAGCCAAACATCTTAACGGAGGTTACCCGATACTATTTGGGTTTATAATTGTTCCAAAATTTATTCGTAATTTTGCATACGATTTTATAGCAAAAAACCGATACAAATGGTACGGTAAAAAACAAGAATGCATGATTCCTACTCCCGAGATTAAATCTAAATTTATAGCGTAATCTGCTTTTGGCACACTCTTTGAAAAACCTTTCTGAAAACTAACAATTATGAAAAAATTACTATTACTAACTTTACTGTTTACCGCAACCATAACTAGCGCGCAAACCTATTTTAACAATATTGAAATTTACTCGGATAACGGTGAGCGATTCACCGTATTTTTAAACAACGTACAACAGCACGAATTTGCCGAAAACAATGTTGCTATTACCGGACTGGCTGCTCCTGCCTACGGTTTAAAAATTGTTTTTGAAAACCCAAACAGTAAAAACATCGACAAAACGCTTTATTTACCTGAAGGACAAAATAGCCTTACCTATAAAATAATTGAAAAAAAAGGAAAAAAGAAATTGCGAATCGTATCTATGGTAGATCACCTATCTGAAATCATTCCTACCCAAACCAGAAGAGTTGTAGTTTATAACCCCAATCCCGTGTTTTCTCAAACTACCACAACTACTACTACTACTTCCGGAGTTGGAAATCCCGATAACGTATCGGTAGGCATCTCTGTAGGAGGAGTAAATATGGATGTAAATGTAAATACAGGTAATAATGGTGTTTACACAGAAACCACAACGACAACTACCACCACAACTGTTGGAGGCGGAATAGATGACCATTATATTATGGATGGTTACAACGGACCCTATGGTTGTCCTTGGCCTATGAGTGAAGCCGATTTTAGACAAGCATTACACACCATAAAATCTAAAACTTGGGACGACACAAGACTTAGTATTGCAAAGCAAGTGGTTGCTGCCAACTGTTTATTCGCAGACCAAGTACGGGATATTGTGAATTTATTTGATTGGGAAGATAAAAAATTAGAGTTTGCAAAATTTGCATACGATTATACTTACGATACCGGAAACTATTTTAAAGTTGCACAAGCTTTTGAATGGGAAGACTCTATTGAAGAACTAAATGAGTATATTAACACACACTAAGAAATAAGGACACCCTTTTTAACCTGCAAGATGTATTATTTTGCAGGTTTTTTATAAAATTTTAAGTCCGTTTTTTACTTTGGCATCCGGCTGAAGGAGTGTAACTTCATCTTCATTTACCACACCTAACACTAAACATTCACTCATAAAATTAGCTATTTGTTTAGGCGGAAAATTAACTACCGCTACAATTTGTTTGCCCAATAAAATATCAGGTGTATACAGACGCGTAATTTGTGCCGAGGTTTTTTTTATTCCTATGGATTCACCAAAATCTATGTGCAATTTAAACGACGGATTTCTTGCTTCGGGAAAAGTTTCAACATGTATAATTGTTCCTACACGCATTTCTACTTTTACAAAATCTTCCCAAGATAAATTGTTCATTGTTTTCTAAATTAGTTGTAACTTTCGGTTGGTTTTTCACACTAATATATAAAAAAATAAAGTATGGCAGTTACTCCTTCCAATAATTTACCAATGGGCATAAAAGCTCCTAATTTTTCGCTTCCTGATGTAGTTTCGGGTAACACCTATTCACTTCAAGATTTAAAAGGCGAAAAAGGCACTGTTATTATGTTTATTTGTAACCATTGCCCATTTGTAAAACATGTAAATGATGAGTTGGTAAGAACCGCCAACGATTATAGTGTGCAAGGTTTTAGTTTTATTGCTATAAACAGCAACGATGTAAGTAAATACCCCGAAGATTCGCCAAAGAATATGTACGAAACGGCTTTTAAAAACAAATATCCTTTCCCGTATCTTTTTGACGAAACCCAAGAAGTAGCAAAATCTTACGAAGCTGCCTGCACACCGGATTTTTATGTTTTCGATAGCGATTTAAAATTGGTTTACCACGGACAATTAGACGAATCGCGTCCCGGCAACACCATTCCGGTGAACGGGAGAGATCTGCGAGAATCACTCGATTATATTTTAAGTAATCATCCACAACGAAAAAATCAAAAACCCAGTATTGGATGCAGTATTAAATGGAAAAAGTAAAATAATAGTAACTTCTGTTCTGTGCGAAGAAATTTTTGAAGAAGGTTTGATTTTTTAAAATTAATAGATGAAATAATGATGAAAATTGTTTTTTCGGACTAAATACGGACTACTATTTATCAAAAAAAATAGCAATGTGCTTATAACTAACACATTGCCATTATACTTTGTGACCTCGGCAGGATTCAAACCTGCAACCTTCTGAGCCGTAATCAGATGCGCTATTCAGTTGCGCCACGAGGCCGTATGATATGTTTCCTCCATCTTCGCCCTGCTGCTGTTTTTAAATATTTCTCTCTTTTCCTTGCTTCTTGCCTTGTTGGGTATTCTTCAACATAAACAACTTCCCAAGGAACATAAGCCTTTGTCGATTGTACTTTACAATTGTTATGTTCTATGATCCTTCTCTCAACATTAATTGTCATACCCACATAATACCTTTCAAATTTAATACTATAAAGAACATAAATATAATACATTTATTCAATATTTCAAGATGCGCCCCGCCCGAACGTACCGTTCGGTACGGGCGGGTATTCAGTTGCGCCACGAGGCCGTATATTATGCTTTCTCCATCTTCGCCCTGCTGCTGTTTTTAAATATTTCTCTCTTTTTCTTGCTTCTTGCCTTGTTGAGTATTCTTCAACATAAACAACTTCCCAAGGAACATAAGCCTTTGTCGATTGTACTTTACAATTGTTATGTTCTATGATCAATAACAACTTCTAACTCTCTGTACTTTTCTCAAACAATAGTAAGATGCCTGTGAAGCTTTTATTGGGGTGCAAATATATTTCTTTTTACCTTTACAGCAAAGTTAGAACTAAAAAAATGATACAATTACAAAATTATATTAGAGATATTCAAGATTTTCCTAAAAAAGGAATCGTTTTTAAAGACATAACACCACTACTTAACAGCAAACAAGCTACTCAAACTTGCTTAGAAAACTTGATTAAACTTATAGGTAACCAACCTATTGACAAAGTTGTTGGTATCGAGTCTAGAGGATTTTTCTTTGCTACACTTTTAGCTCAAAAACTAAATGCCGGCTTTGTACCTATAAGAAAACCTGGGAAATTACCCTATACCACCATTTCGCAAAAATATGCACTTGAATACGGCACAGACAGTATTGAAATGCATGTAGATGCCATAAAAAAAGGTGAACGTGTACTTCTTCACGATGACGTACTTGCAACCGGTGGAACGGCACAGGCTGCTTGTAAACTCATTGAAACGTTGGGTGGTGAAATTATACAATGCAACTTTATTATGACATTGGATTTTTTAAACGGAAAAGAAAAATTAAAAGGCTATGATGTTGCTTCGGTTTTAAGCTATTAAATTACTTTTTTAGGTCTTTTAATCAATAAAATAATTCCGTTTATTAACAAGAAAATAACGCAAACAAATACTATTGCAAACTTAATTGTGGCAAAATAATAGGCAACATAAGACCATAATTGTCGCACATCTCCTAGTAGTAATTTAATCAATGCAATGTTTTCTATCACATCAAAAAAAGCAGCCAAAAAAATAAGAGTAATTAATCCCTTTCCTAATGGGTAGATTGCTTTGTTTTTCCACAATACAGTATTCACCCAATAGATGAGAAGCGCAATAAAGCTTGAATAAATAATCAGAAACAAAAAATCAAACCCCAAACTTAGACTCATATTGATTTTTGCATTTGTATCCCACGAATGTAAGATGGCAATGGACTTATCTATGTCTTTTGCTAATTCAAAAGAAGTGATTCCACTTTTACATACTTCATTTTTTAACGGAGCATCAAAAAATCGGATAGTAAAAATATTGATTAGCAATGCGATGAATAAAAATAAA
>JALWYP010000306.1 GCA_026992695.1 Flavobacteriaceae bacterium | reverse complement strand
GTAGAACCAAGAGTATTATTATTTCGAAAATTATTTAAAAACTTAAAACTTCAAGTTTCCGGAGAGATTAAAAACCAAGTAATAAACGAGATAGACGAAACGGTTATTAGTAACTTTTCGTTAGAAAATAGGTTGTGGCGGTTAGCTAACAATAAAGAATATCCAATAATAAATACGATTCAAGTTTCAACCGGATTAATTTTTGAAAAAAACGGGTGGATGCTTGATGTAGATGGATATATTAAACGAACTACCGGATTAACAGCTCTAGCCTTAGGTTATTTGAACCCTAATAGCACAGGTTTTCATATCGGAAAGCAGGATGTTACGGGTTTAGATTTTTTTGTTAAAAAAAACTACAAACATTTTAATATATGGTTGAGTTACAGCTTTAATAATGTGCAAAGTAATTATTCGGGAATTAATAACAACAACTATTTTACAGCAAGCAGCAACATAAGGCATTTTGTAACTACCTCGGTTTTGTATAAGTTGCACCGGTTTGAAACGGCACTAGCTTGGCACTGGAGAACCGGTAAGCCCTATACAATGGCTATTGTAGATGAAGACAAAAACATTATTGGTTTTGAAGGTATTAACACCAAAAGATTGCCTAATTACCATAGGCTAGATTTTTCTTCAACGTATGCGTTTTATTTTTCTGAGAAGAAAAAGGTGAAATGTAATTTAGGTGTTTCTATTCGCAATGTGTATGATAAGAAAAACCAATTAAGTAGAGAATATTCAGGAAATAATGGAACAAATGATTCGATTTCGGTAGTCGATAAATTCTCTCTAGGATTTACACCAAATTTTGTAATGAGAGCAACTTTTTAAGTATCTATAGAACCTTGCACGCGCTTCATAAAAGAATTTAAAGCATCTTTTTTACTGGCGCCTTCTTTTATCATTTTTGTAACTTCAATAGCTCCATATAGATTCGATATAATTTCACCAATAACATCCATTTCTTCATCACTTATACCTCTTGCTTCGGTAAGATTTTCTAACGTTTCAATTGTTTCTATAACATAATCTTCATCGTTATCTTCTATGAAGTTGGTGATATGCTTGATGATAGGTAGTTTCATTGAAGTTGGTTTTGTTGATCTATGAGTGGTTGTACTATTTTATCAGTAAATTATAGGTTAAAGAACCTCATTTACCAATTCTTTTAAGATTTCAAACTTGTTGGTTTGTACTTGATTAACAAATTCTCCGTTCTTAAATGTAGCAAAAGTAGGGAGGTTATCTACGTTTGCTAGTTTTCTAGATTCCGGAAACTTTTCGGCATCCACCAATACAAAAACGGCAGATGGATTTTCGCTTGCCAATTTTTTGAATTTAGGTTTCATAATACGGCAGTTTCCACACCAAGTTGCCATATACTGTACGATTACAATTTCGTTATTAGCAATTAATTCATGTAAGTTATCTTGTTGTAATTCTTGTAACATTTTATGGTTTTTAAAAAAACCTACTAGGTTTATTATTAAGTTGAAAGGAAAACCTAGTAGGTTGAATTATTATTTAATGTGAAGCTAAATACTCAGCAGTACCTTTTAAACTAGGTTTCATGGCATCTTTTCCCTCTTCCCAGTTTGCAGGGCAAACTTCACCTTTTTCTTGTACGTGTGTGTAGGCATCAATTAATCGAATAAAATCGTGAACGTTTCTTCCAAGTGGCATATGGTTGATTCCTTCATGGAAAACAGTTCCTTCCTCATCGATTAAGTATGTTGCACGATACGAAACACTATCACCTTCTACTAGTACAGCATCTAGTTCTTCGTTATACTCTTCTCCGGTAATATTCAAAATACCTAATACGCTGGATAAATTTCGGTTGGTATCTGCTAAAATAGGATAGGTTACCCCTTCAATTCCTCCTTGGTCTTTAGGTGTGTTTAACCAAGCAAAGTGAACTTCGGCTGTATCGCAAGAAGCACCAATTACCATGGTGTTTCTTTTTTCAAATTCTCCCATTGCTGCTTGAAAAGCGTGTAACTCGGTTGGACACACAAAGGTGAAATCTTTAGGATACCAAAATAACAATACTTTTTTCTTGTTATTAACGGCTTCTTCAAAAACATTGATGTTTAAATTATCACCCATATCGCTCATTGCTTTTACGGTGATGTTTGTTAATTTTTTTCCTACATATAACATATTTTTTAATTTTAATTGATTATATAATTCTTTTTTATTTCGATACAAAAATACATCACAAAACCGATTTGCCAATGATTGAAGTAATTTATTTTTTATATACCAATCAATAAAATTGATAGGTTATTTTTTTACTAATCTTCTAATCTTAATATTAAAGTATGCAAAAATCAAGGTCATAATTGGACTTATAAGGTTAAAAAATGCATACCAAACGTATTCACCGGTACCCACACCTAATGTTTTAGATTGGTAAGCACCTCCTGTATTCCAAGGAAATAAAATAGAGGTTACCGTTCCCGAATCTTCAAGGGTACGACTTAAATTTTCGGGAGCAAGTCCTTTATCGTCATAGGCTTGTTTAAACATTTTACCGGGAACTACAATGGCTAAATATTGATCGCTAGCAGTACCATTAAAGAAAATACACGAAAAAGTAGTGCTTGCAAAAAGTCCAAAAGTAGATTTGGCTACTTTTAAAAGTGTATCACTAATTTTTTGTAATGCACCAATTTCTTGCATAATACCACCAAAAAACATAGCACAGAGTATAAGCCAAATGGTAGAAAGCATCCCGCTCATTCCTCCCGAGGAAAAGAGTTCGTTTTTATCTAAAATTTCATTTCCTGAGGGTATGTAAACACTATTTGTCATTGCATTCATTACTCCTTTGTATGCAGAGTTAAAATTAAAGGTATCGCTTTCGGCTACTTTCATAAGAATTTCGGGTTGAAAGATAACGGCAAAAATTCCGGCTAAAATAGTTCCTATAAATAAAGCTGTTAAGGGTTTTGCTTTTTTAACAATCATTGCAATTACGACAATAGGCACAATAAAAAGGAGGGGAGTAATATGAAAAGTGTTTTCTATACTTTGTGATAAAGCGGAGGTGTCTTGTAATTGGGCACTACCTTGTTGAAATCCTAAAACTATAAAAATTAATAATGTTATGCTTATAGAAGGTATGGTGGTATAAGCCATGTACCTAACGTGTGTAAACACATCGGTTCCTGCCATTGCCGGAGCTAGGTTGGTGGTATCGCTTAATGGTGACATTTTATCGCCGAAGTAGGCTCCGGAAAGTACAGCACCGGCAATCATTCCTAAAGGTAAGCCTAGAGCTTTTCCAATACCCATTAACGCAATTCCTATGGTAGCTGTAGTTGTCCAGGAACTTCCTGTTGCCAACGAAATGATACAGCATATTAGTAATGCAGCAGCTAAAAAGAAAGTGGGATTCAATATTTTAAGACCGTAGAAAATCATTGTAGGTATAATACCGCTTATTAGCCAAGTTCCGGCTAAGGCACCTACCATTAATAAAATAAATATTGCAGACCCGGTTGATTTTACATTATCTACAACAGCTTCTAACATTTCGCTGTATTTTATTTTTTTACGAAAGCCTATAATAGCAGCAATAACTCCCGAAAATATTAACGCAAATTGGTTGGGACCTCCTGTTGCATCATCACTATATATAAAGACATTATAACTTAACAAAGCAATGAGTACAGCAATGGGTATTAAGGCTTCCCAAAATTTTATTTTTTTACTTTTTTTGAACTGGTCTTCAAATTGCTCTTCGGGAAAAAGATTTTCTGTATCCATAAGGTTGTTTTTGGTTTGTAATGTTACGATTTTTGAAAGAGCTTTGCAAATTTTAAAAAAGCAGGAAGAAAAAAGAGTCTTAATTCAAATATGATTTAAGACTCTTTTTGTTAGTAAAGAAAAAAAATTATCTTTCTGTAGTAAGTTCGGCAATATTTACAATTACTTCAATGGCTTTTTGCATGCTTTCTACAGGAACATATTCGTATCTTCCATGAAAATTATGTCCGCCCGCAAATATATTTGGGCAAGGTAATCCCATATAACTTAATTGCGATCCATCCGTACCTCCTCTAATGGGTTTAATGAGTGGCGTAATTCCTATTCTTTTCATAGCTTCTTCAGCAATATCTACAATGTGCATAACAGGCTCTACTTTTTCGCGCATATTAAAGTATTGATCTTTAATTTCGATAGAGGCAACTTCTCTTCCGTGTTTTTTGTTTAAAGAATCAACCTGTTGTTTCATAAACTTTTTACGAGCTTCAAATTTTTCTCTGTCATGGTCTCGTATTATATATTGAAGTTTTGTTTCTTCCACCTTACCTTGAATGCTGTACAAGTGATAAAATCCTTCTCTGCCTTCTGTTTTTTCGGGAGTTTCATTATTGGGAAGCAAATTCATATATTCAGAAGCAAAAAATTGACTGTTTATCATTTTACCTTTGGCGTAACCGGGATGTACAATTTTTCCTTTTAGAGTTACTACGGCACCTGCAGCATTAAAATTTTCATACTCCAATTCGCCTACTCGGCTTCCATCCATTGTGTATGCCCAGTCGGCTCCAAATTTCTCTACATCAAACTTGTGTGCACCACGACCTATTTCTTCATCTGGAGTAAAACCTACTCTAATTTTTCCGTGTTTAATTTCGGGATGACTAATAAGGTATTCCATCGCAGATATAATTTCGGCGATACCTGCTTTATCATCGGCACCAAGTAAGGTGGTTCCGTCTGTAGTAATAAGAGTTTGCCCTTTATAAAGTAATAAATCTTCAAAATATGAAGGCGATAAAATAATGTCTTGTTCTTTGTTTAGTATAATATCTTTTCCGTCATAATTTTCTACTATTTGAGGTTTTACATTTGCACCGGTAAAATCGGGCGATGTATCAAAGTGTGATATAAATCCTATGGTAGGTACTTCCTTATCTATATTACTGGGAAGTGTTGCCATGATATAGGCATTTTCATCTATAGAAACGTCTTGCATTCCTATTTCTTTTAACTCTTCAACCAATTTATTAGCAAGATCCCATTGTTTTTTTGTGCTGGGTGTAGCATCGCTGTTCGGGTCGCTTTCGGTGTCAACCGTTACATAGCTTACAAAACGATTTATTAGGTGTTGTTTGTCTATCATAGCTACAATAAATTAATATTCTTGTTTTGTTTTTAATGAGTTTTACAAAAGTACTATTTTTGCACTTGATATTTTTATTATGTACAAAATATTTATCAGACCCATACTATTTCTTTTTGATCCGGAAAAAGTGCATCATTTCACCTTTCTATTTTTAAAAGCAATGCACAATCTAGGCTTAGGCGGGCTAATAAAAGATTTATATCAAGTAAACAATCCATCACTAAAACGAGAGGTGTTTGGCATTACTTTTCCCAATCCGGTTGGACTGGCAGCGGGATTTGATAAAAATGCGTTATTATTTGATGAATTATCAAATTTTGGTTTTGGTTTTATTGAAATAGGCACAGTTACTCCTAAACCGCAACAAGGCAATCCTAAAAAAAGGTTGTTTAGACTAAAAAAAGACAATGCCATTATAAACCGAATGGGATTTAATAACGAAGGAATAGATGCTGTAATTAAAAATCTACAACGAAGAAAAAATAAAAAGCTAAT
>JALWYP010000305.1 GCA_026992695.1 Flavobacteriaceae bacterium | reverse complement strand
CCGCTTTCATTTATTTTTTTACCGAAAATTTCTAAGAAAACCACACATGCTATTTTATCTAAGACCACACTCTTTTTCACTTCGTTTGCTTTAATTATGTTCTTGATTGCCGGATTTAATTATTTTCAAACAGGAGATGCTCTAGTATTTATTTACCATGAATTGGTTTCTCCTTTAGACCTTAATGCTATTTATGTTTCGGTAATGGTTTCTATTGGGTTGCTTTATTCTCTTTTTTATTTTAATAATAAAGCAGTAAAATGGGCATCAAGTTTTATCTTATTTGTTTTCTTAATTTTTCTTTCTTCAAAAACGGTTATGTTTGCAACACTTTTATCTATTGCGACGGGATATTTTGTTGTAAAAAAGACTTCTCGGAAACAATCTTATTACCTTGTCGGATTTATAGCTTTAGCTGCCTTGCTAGTTTACCTAAGCCCTTTAAAAAAAAGAATTAAGGAAGAATTTACAGTAAATATTGAAGAAGTATTAACAGCAAAAAAGTTTACAAAGGTTTATCCTTGGCGTGGTAATACCATTCGATTATTTCAAGCAAGAATTGGGTATGAAATGCTTCAAGAAGACAACCGATTTTTACTGGGTTACGGAATCAATGCCTCTCAAGACAAAATACTTCAAAAACACAAAGACTACGTAATTTATAAAG
Source organism: Flavobacteriaceae bacterium (assembly GCA_026992695.1). Classification (GTDB taxonomy): domain Bacteria; phylum Bacteroidota; class Bacteroidia; order Flavobacteriales; family Flavobacteriaceae; genus Marifrigoribacter. The sequence continues at coordinate 889 of JALWYP010000305.1, read as the reverse complement.
GCTTTTATCATTACAACTTTCACAACCAATACATTCAATCTTGGGTTGAGTTAGGTGTTGTTGGGGTTTTGTTTGTTTTGGCATTACTGTTTTTTATATATCGTCAAGCCAGAAAAACTAACGAAATAATTATTGTGTGTTTTTTAATCGTAATGACATTTGTTTTCACTACAGAATCCTTTATTTGGAGACAAAGAGGGATGCTGTTTTTTTTAACACTCTATTCCATGTTTGTGAAAACTAAATGGGATAGCTAATTACATTTTTGTAGATTTACACAAATATAAATAAAGTTTAAACGCGTGAGAGTACTTTTTAAAGCAATATATCCGTATGTTTTTTTTATACTCTATTTTATTATCCCTTTTGATAATTATATAAGAGCCTTCCCAAATTTATTATTGGGACTTCTCACTGTGTTGTTTCCGTTTGTTATCTCTAAGAAAAGTTTAAAAAAAACAGTTAGCAAACCGGCAGCTATTTTTTTACTGTTTTTTATCTATCTTTTTGTAAGCTCTTATTTTATAGGAAGAATAGAAGAAGATTTTAAAGTATTAAAAAAAATGCTTATTCCTTTAGGAATGGTGTTGCTTTATCTTCCGGTAGGGGATTTTGATAAAATTAAAAAAGCCGTTATTTTTTCCTCCTTAGCAGCTATTTTATTTTCAATTTTTCAGTTTTCGGTATTTAGTTATCAAGCGCATGACGTATCATTAACTTTTTTTCAAAATACAGTAGATGCGTTATTAATAGACCGACCTTATCTCGGATTACTCTCGGTACTAAGTATTTTGGTGTCCTACAAATCCTTAACCAAAAATTATTCGCCTTACAACAGTTACTACCTCAGCAATATTATAGTAAATAGTATATACATAATTCTAATTAT
>JALWYP010000304.1 GCA_026992695.1 Flavobacteriaceae bacterium | reverse complement strand
GTTTTTGTGTGTATTAGATTTCACATTTGTAAAAATAATCAAATTTGTTTTGTACTGTCCACAAAACTGTGTAAACATAAAAAATTATATTTTAGTTCTGTCATCAAAAATAGTAATAAATTGGTTAAGAATGATCCACCAATTTCTAATAGAAGTTTTCCATTTTTTAGTAATTTCTCTGATAGCCAAATAAACGGTTTTTTTAACAGCATCATCGGTTGGGAAAGAACCTTTGTTAGCTGTATATTTTCTTATTTTGGCATTGAGGTTTTCAATAATATTAGTTGTGTAAATAATTTTTCGTATTTCCGGCTGAAAATTGAAAAAAGTAGCAAGTTCTTACCAGCTTTTGTGCCAGATTTTAATAGCATAAGCGTATTTATCACTCCACTTTTTATCAAAATCGCTTAAAGCAGCTTCAGCGGCATCTTTGTTAGGGGCGGTATATATGAGCTTCATATCTTTGGCAAATTCTTTTTTGTCTTTCCATACCACGTATTTGCTTGAATTTCTTATTTGATGTACTACGCATATTTGTTTATTGGCATTAGGAAAAATACTTTCAATAGTAGAAGAAAAGCCGTTTAAGTTGTCAGTTACGGTTATCAAAATATCTTCAACACCTCTTGCTTTTAAATCGGTTAAAACACTCATCCAATAAGCACTGCTTTCATTTTTGCCTAACCACATTCCCAATACTTCTTTTTTACCATCACGTCTAAGTCCTATGGCTAAATAAATGGTTTTATTGATAACCCTGGAGTTTTCTCTTACTTTAAAAACAATACCATCGAACCATACAATGCAGTATACCGGTTCTAATGGTCTGTTTTGCCAATTTACAATATCTTGACTTATTTTATCGGTAATCTTTGAAATGGTAGAAGGCGATAACCTGAAACCATAGATTTCTCTCAATTGTTCTTCTATATCTGCATTACTCATACCTTTGGCATATAAGGATATGACCAGATTTTCGATACCTACGGATAAACGGCTTCGTTTAGGTATAATTTGCGGCTCAAACGAGGCATTACGGTCTCTTGGAACATTAATACGTATTGAGCCGTGCTCTGTTTTTATTTCTTTGCTGCCATAGCCGTTGCGGTAATTATCGGCTTGTTCTCTGTTTTGGTTTTTCTCATACCCTAAATGGGCATCGAGTTCTCCTTCAAGCATGGCTTCTATTCCTCTTTTGTAAATATCGTCCATAAAGGATAGAAATTCGCCGGAGTCTTTGAATTGTTTTAGGAATTCTTTACTTAAAAAATCTTCTTTTTTCATAGCTTCTGTGTTTTAACGGTTAAAATTTACTCTTTTTTTTCTTTCCCCCAACCGCACCGGTGCGGTTGGGGGAATTTACCGTTTACACAGTTTATTAGATACTACTAAATTTTGAAAAATTAGACAAAAAAAAGACTATAAATACGAAGCCGTTATGTTTCGCAACGGTCTTGTTTCATAAAAGTCTATGGTTCTGTTTCGGCTTCCGGTAAATTCACGCACAAAATCATCAATAGAATAGTCGTTTTGCGAATCGACGTGGAAACGGTAAAT
>JALWYP010000303.1 GCA_026992695.1 Flavobacteriaceae bacterium | reverse complement strand
TGGTTGCATTTATGGAAACTGCGTATCGGGCTTTAGCCGAAAGTACATCGATATGGGTAAGGTAGTTTTGTTGGTTTTCTAGTAACGAAGCGTAGGGTCTTAGTAATTCTGTAAGTGATTTTAAAATGCGTTTAATTTCTTCGGCTTCTTCGTATAAAAGCGAACTTAACTCGTTGGTAAACTCGAGTGTTTCTTGTGGCTCTATATAAACAATGCTTCCTGTTTTTGAGCTTCCTAAAACAGCTCCTTTTACTTTTTTTCGGTGCATTGCTTTTACAGCAAGTACTCTTCGGTTTTCTACAATGGTTTCTTTAATATCGTCTAGGTAATCTTGCGAGCCGTATCTAGATAAAGCTTGTGAAAATGAAATTCCTATTTTTCCTTTAACACGAAGGAGTTCGCTTCTTATTTCCGAAAGTTTTTTAGAAGCGTTATTTCGTATTTGTCCGTAATTATCAAATACTTTGTTTATGTCGTTTAGTAAAAAAGGTGTAGCTTCTGTTTGTTGCGAAAATTGGTTTAGATTGTTGTAGAATTCTTTATACTTATCGAAATATTTTTTTAATACAACGGTGGTTTCGATAATGGTTTTAATTTTTCTGAAACCGGAAATTTCTAAAATGCTATTTTCTATTTGAAACAGTAATAATTCTTTATTTATGGCATCAAAACCGTGATTAGGAATGGGATTATCAGAATTTATTGAGATTTTAAATTCGTAGGTGCATTGAAGTTCGGAAAGGATATCTTTAGTATTTGAAAACGGGACAATTTTAAGAACCTTTTCTTTTCCGGTTTCTGTAATGGTATGATTTGCAATTTGGTTTAAAACCAATGGGAATTCGAGACTTTCAAGTGTTTTAACAGGAACGGAAATCATGAAGAAGAAGATTTAATTAAAAATCCTAACCCCATTCTTTTAAGCATCTTTTTTTCAAATTCCCAAAAAAACCGAAATTGACCAAATAGCCATCCGTAAGCTACAATTAAAACTTGATAAATAGGGAATATTAATAAAATTCTTAAAGGTCTGTATAACCATACATTGGTGGTTTCTTGTGGCAACCCTATAAGAGTCATCACGGGTTTAGCAATAACCAGTGCTGTGTAACCGGTAATTGAAAATACAAGGAGAATTATACCAAGCTGAAAGTTAGAAGTTATATTCCAGCGTTTTTTAAGTTTGCTAAACATATTAAAAAAATAAGTGCAAAGATAGGTATTTATCTTTGTTGGTAAGAGTCTTCACAATTAAAAAATACTACTTTATTGCGGTATTAGTTTTTGCTTGTATTTTTGTTGGAAATATTTTAAGTAATTATATAACAGGTAGTTTACCTCCAATCCGTAATGAATGGTGGGGTCGTAGTTTATTTCTTGTTCATACAATTGTTTTGAATATCTGGAATCCAGTACTCTTCTATTGTATTCGCCAACCCAAAGTCTGTTTCTGTTTTCTAAAAAAGTTATGCCGTAATATCCCCTTGGCTGTTGCGTAACCAACCAACTTTCAAAACCGGGTTCAATGATGATAATGTCGTATTCTAACGTGTCATTT
>JALWYP010000302.1 GCA_026992695.1 Flavobacteriaceae bacterium | reverse complement strand
CTTTGGTTCATTAAAAGAATTTTCCCTTGCGAGTCAATTCTTACTACACCATCAGCAATAGATTTTAAAGTAATTTCTAATTGTTCTCTTTCTTTTTTAAGAGAAGCTTGCGCCTTTTTGCGTTGTTCAGTCTCTTTTTTTAAAAGTTTGTAACTCTTCTTCAGAAATGGTTTCTTTTACCGCTTCATCAAAACGTAAAACAACTTGTTTTGAATAATCGCGCATTTCTTTTCCGAAAGGAGTAAGAAAAATTAGCACGCCTCTGCCGTCGTTGGGATTAGGCTCTCTGTAAATAAGCCCTTTTTCTTCCATCGTTTTTAGCGTTCTTGAAAGGCTGGTAGCTTCCATTCCCATTTTAGGACCTAAGGAAGTAGAGGGCGTTCCTACCTCCGGATCGATGCTAATTAAAGCAAATCCGGTAGCCATTGTACTGCCTTTTTTTCCGGCTTCTTCGTTATACATTTTGGTTACTGCCATCCAAGTAGCTCGCAATATGTAATCTATTGTTTTCTCTTTCAATGAATTGATTTTTCACAAATATACAAAAAAATATTATGCATGCATAATAAATAAACATATTTTTTCTAATTGTAAAATGTTGTAATACTAGTGGTTGGTTTTTAATTAGAATTACCTATTTGCTCAATTTTTTTTCTGGTAAACTCATTATAAGTTTTTTCGTGAAGTGAAAAGTACAGAATTCCGTTAATAAATTGAGACAAAGCTTGTGAAAAGGCGATAGCCAGTAAGAATGAAGTTAGCCCAAGCGTATAAATAATTTTTGCAGTAACAGATTGTGTGATTTCTATTTCGGTAGATGTGGCATGAAAGGTGTAAATACCTACTAAAACACCGGGAATTGCTAAAATAAGTAAGATTAATATTCCGGCTAATATTCCTATTACTAAGTTTGTACCTACGCAAGTCCAAAAATTATTTTTAACCAAGTTCCATCCTTCGCTAAAAGAATCGATGACGCTTTTTTCTTCGTTTAACATAACCATAAATGAAATTCCAAACCAAGAAGTCATTGCGAAACTTATAACATATTGAACTAAAGCTCCAATAATTGGGATGAATGCTAATACGACACTTATTATCATAAAAACAAAATAGATTAGCACGAGAGATAATATAAAAGCGATAATGGTTCCTATTTTATTATAAACTAATTTCCAAACATCTTTTTTGCTGACAACTTCTTGAGGTGGTGTTTTTACATATTTAATCATAAAGGAGGAAGCTAAGCTATAATTAAGTGCAGCAACAATTATAAAAACTATTAAAAATAAAATGGCACCACCACCAATGAGTATTGCGTCGGTATCAGAGTTTCCGTTTGATGAAGCAGCTCCAAAAAATCCAGTAATAAGCATGTAACTAATGAGTAAAAATGCCAAGATAAAAATACCGTTATAGTTTATAAAAATATTGGTGAAAGTTTTAAAATTTTGTTTAAAAAAGTCAAAATAAACGGTAATCATTTCGCCCACATCTCGTCGTTGACGAAGTTCTATTTTATTGTCCTGCATGTTTTTTACTTAGTTTAATGGGATATAAAA
>JALWYP010000301.1 GCA_026992695.1 Flavobacteriaceae bacterium | reverse complement strand
TTCAGAAATTAAAAAACTCGAAAAGCAATTAGAAGAAATAAATACCCAACTCGCCACCCGTACCGATTATGAAAGCACAACTTACCACGATTTAATGATTGCGGTAAACGACGTGCAGCACCAATATGAAATTCACGGAGGGTACAACTACAAAGGCAATACCGAACGAATTCTGCAAGGACTTGGGTTTCAGAGAGAAGATTTTAATAAACCCACCGAAACATTTTCGGGAGGTTGGCGTATGCGAATCGAACTGGCAAAACTACTGCTTCAAGATAACGACATTTTGCTTTTAGATGAGCCTACCAATCATCTGGATATTGAATCTATTCTTTGGTTGGAAGAATTTTTAAAAAATTATTCCGGCGCCATAATGGTGGTTTCCCATGATAAAATGTTTCTAGATACCATTACCAATCGAACTATTGAAATTTCATTAGGAAAAATTTACGATTACAACAAACACTACAGCCAATATCTTTTATTAAGAGATGAAATTCGCGAACAACAATTAGCAGCACAAAAAAACCAGCAAAAACAAATTGCCCATACCGAAAAACTAATCGAAAAATTTAGAGCAAAAGCAACTAAAGCCACAATGGCGCAATCGCTGATAAAAAAATTAGATAAGATAGACAGAATAGAGGTAGACGAAGACGATAATAGCGTGATGAATATTGCTTTTCCCGTATCTCAAATTCCAGGGAAAGTAGTAATTGAAATTGAAAATTTAGAAAAAAATTACGACAACAAACAGGTTTTAAAAAATGTACACCTACGAGTAGATAGAGGTAGTAAAATTGCTTTTGTTGGGCAAAACGGACAAGGAAAAACCACGTTGGCGAAATGCATTGTTGGGGAAATTAACTTTAAAGGGCATTTAAAATTAGGGCACAACGTACAAATAGGCTATTTTGCACAAAACCAAGCCGATTATCTGGACGGAAGTAAAACGGTACTCGATACAATGATAGATGCCGCTAACGAAAAAAACCGAAGTAAAGTACGCGATATTTTAGGAGCATTTCTGTTTCGGGGCGATGATGTAGATAAATATGTGCGTGTGCTTTCGGGTGGTGAGCGAAACAGGTTGGCATTAGCAAAACTGCTACTGCAACCCATAAATGTGTTGGTAATGGATGAACCCACCAATCATCTAGATATAAAATCTAAAAATGTATTAAAAGACGCTTTACAAAAGTACGAAGGCACATTATTGCTAGTCTCGCATGATAGAGATTTTTTACAAGGACTCAGCAGTACAGTTTATGAGTTTAAAGACCATAAAATAAAAGAATATTTAGGTGATATCGATTTCTTTTTAGAGCAGCGTAATTTGCAGAATATGAGGGAAGCCGAAAAAAGAACAATTAAAAGGGAAGAGAATAAAACCCTTTCAGAATTAAACCCACTTTCGAATAAAGTAACTTATCAAAATCGAAAAAAAATAAAATCACTTAAAAATAAGCTGAGTAAAATTGAAGCATCTATAGCTAAGTTTGAAAAAGAATTAAAAGAAATAGATTTTGAACTTTCTATAAATTATGAAGAAACCATTGTAC
>JALWYP010000300.1 GCA_026992695.1 Flavobacteriaceae bacterium | reverse complement strand
ACATTACATTGGCACGGACTACATGTTTCTGCCGAGAATGATGGAGGACCGCATACCACTATTTTACCGGGAGAAACTTGGACTCCAAGCTTTACCATTATGGATAAAGCCGGAACGTTTTGGTATCATCCTCATTTGCACCATTATACAAATGCACACGTTTCTAAAGGAATTGCAGGAATGATTATTGTAAAAGATCCGGAAGAAGCTGCATTAGACTTGCCTAGAACCTATGGAGAAGACGATTTTCCCATTGTGATTCAAACCAAAGATTTTGATGCAAACGGACAAATAGTTGTGCCATCAAACAACGATGATAGTATTATGGTTAATGCCACATTAGATGCACAACTCGATATTCCGGCACAAGTGGTTAGACTCCGTGTATTAAACGGGTCGTCTATGCGTACTTTTAATATAGGCTTAAACAACAACCAAACGTTTTACCAAATAGGCTCCGATGGAGGATTATTATCGGCTCCGCTTGCTTCAACCAGACTGAGAATGGCTCCCGGCGAACGAGCCGAAATTCTTATAGATGCTACAAGTTTACAAGGACAAACGCTATTTTTAATGAGTTATGCTTCCGAGTTTCAAAACGGAATTTACGGTGCTACCTACCCCGGAATGGGTCAAGGTATGGTGCTTGACGGGTATAACCCAAACCCCTTAAACGGAAACGATTTTAATATTCTACAATTAGATGTAGTGGCTCCAACCGGTAATCCGGTAACATCTATACCTAACGCATTAGTTACAGTAACTCCCATACCGGAAGCTAATGCAGATTTAACAAGAGATTTATTGATGACCTCTGTTCAAGGTGGGCAAAACCAGTTAAATGGAGATTTTGTAATAAATGGGCAACCTTTCGATTTAAACATTATAAATTATGAAATTCCTCTAGATAATACCGAAATATGGTCTATTACTAATCAAACTGCTATTGGGCACCCGTTTCACATCCATGATGTACAATTTTATGTATTGGATAGAAATGGAAATACACCTCCACTAAATGAACAAGGGTTAAAAGATGTAATCTATTTATTGCCACAAGAAACAGTTCGGTTTATAACTAAGTTTAAAGATTTTGCAAATCCCAATGTACCTTATATGTATCATTGCCATATGCTTTATCACGAAGATAGAGGAATGATGGGACAATTTATTGTAGTAGATGAGCTTGGTGTTGATGATGCTGACTTTAAAGATGGAATAGCGGTTTACCCTAATCCTACAAACGGCATAGTACAGATCGCTACCAAAGAAAACAATACACTTTCTAAAGTAATAGTGTATAACATATTGGGAAGTAAAGTAACCGAAACTACTACTAATACAATAGATTTAAGCAACTTAAATTCCGGTGTGTATTTACTAAAGTTAGTTACTTTAAAAGGAATAACTACCCGAAAAGTTGTCTTAAATTAAAAAAGTGCCTTTTTTAAATTTTTATTTTTTTTGCAATTCGGTTGCAACAAAATTATATGTATATTCGTGGCGTGAAAATAGTCGCAATAATATTATCGGTTTACATTCTGGCACTTAACTTTGCTCCTTGCGAT
>JALWYP010000299.1 GCA_026992695.1 Flavobacteriaceae bacterium | reverse complement strand
AAAAAAAAATTTAAATGTTACAAAAAAACGCATTAAACGAAAACAAACTAAGAAAGAAAAACTAAAACGATTGAAAAAGAAAAAACGTAAAGAACAAAAAAAACTAAACCGAAAAAAACCAAGATTAGATGATTAGTTTTTAATAAAAAAAAATTAGTTTTGCTTCCAATACAAAAAAGGGGTGCTTTTTATAATTTGAATGAAGAATTCTTCATTTTATTAAAAAGGCTGAGATTACACCCATAGAACCTCGAACAGGTAATGCTGTTTAGGAATCTAAAGAAACATAATTTTTTTTAGTTTCTTGTTTTAATCTACTTTCCCTTTTTTTATTGTTTAATCTAACCGATTTAAAATGAATAATAAAAAAGGAATTTTTATCGTATTACTTCTAACTTTAACCATTGGCTTTGCCCAAGAAAAACCAAAAGACAGTATCCTACCCGAATCGCTTGATGAAGTACTTATAAAAGCAGTCCGGGTTAAAGAAGATGCTCCGGTAACCCACTCTAATGTTACCAAAGAAGAACTGGAAAAAAGAAATCTCGGGCAAGATATCCCGATCTTACTTAACTATTTGCCTTCGGTAGTAACCAGTACCGATGCCGGTGCAGGAGTAGGATACACTTATATTCGGGTTCGTGGAAGCGACGCTTCAAGAGTAAATATTACCATAAACGGAATACCCTACAACGATGCCGAAAGTCAAGGCACTTTTTGGGTAAATATGCCTGATTTTGCTTCATCCGTTCAAAGCCTTCAGTTACAACGAGGTGTAGGAACATCTACCAATGGTTCGGGGGCTTTTGGCGCAAGTTTAAATATTTTAACCGAAAGTATTTCAGAAGCAGCGTATGCCGAAATAAATACTTCAGGGGGTTCCTATAATACTCAAAAATACAATGTGAAATTTGGCACAGGTTTATTAAATAATCGTTTTGAATTTTCCGGAAGACTTTCCAGAATAACCTCAGATGGTTATATAGACAGGGCTTCTTCCAACCTTAAATCGTATTTTTTACAAGGCGTTTTTAAAACCGATAATACACAAATTAAGGCATTGACCTTTGGTGGGAAAGAACGAACCTATCAAGCTTGGTACGGAATAGACGCCCAAACACTTAAAACCGACCGAACATTTAATCCTGCCGGAATGTATTTTGATGAAGAGGGTACTATGCAATTTTATGAAAATGAAGTAGATAACTACAACCAAGACCATTACCAATTACACTGGAATCAACGTTACAATACCCAATGGTCAACTTCAATAGGATTAAATTATACCTATGGGCGTGGCTATTTTGAGCAATACAAAGAAGATGCCGATATGGAATTTCATAACCTAACACCTGTCGAAATTAATGGAGACTTGTTAACCGAAACCGATTTAGTACGAAGAAGATGGTTAGATAACGACTTTTACGTAATTACCGGTTCTGCAAATTATAAAAACAACCAATGGGATATTATAGGTGGTGCCTTTTACAGTTTGTACGACGGCGATCATTTCGGGGAAGTAATTTGGGCAAAATATTACGGAAACGCCACTCCTAATAATCGTTATTATGAAGGAAACGGAAAAAAAACCGAATTTACTTTTTTTACCAAAGCAACGCACAAAATAAACAACAAATTTATTGCCTTTCTTGATTTGCAACAGCGGTTTGTTGGGTATAAAACGTCAGGTATTACTTCCGATAAAGTACCGCTTGTAATAGATGAAAAATACAGCTTTTTTAACCCGAAAGCAGGAATTACTTATAAAATAAACAAAAAAAATCAGCTTTATGCTTCTTACGGAAGAGCGCATCGCGAACCCAGAAGAAGCGATTTTGAAAACGGAGTAACCAAAGCCGAAAAATTAGATGATTACGAGTTGGGATGGCGATTTAAAAATAGAAAAAACAGTATAAATACCAATGTGTACTTTATGAACTACAAAGACCAATTGGTGCTAACCGGAGCCATTGACGATGTGGGAGCGCCCGTTCGTGCCACCAGCGGAAAAAGTTACCGGTTGGGAGTAGAGGTAGATGCTTCGGTGCGGGTTTTAAAAACGCTACAATGGAACCCTAATTTTACATTAAGCACTAACAAAAACAATGATTTTGTTTCTTCCATAGATGGCGAATTGCAAAATCTTGGCAATACCAATATTTCTTTTTCACCTTCTGTAGTGGCAGGAAATACCATTGTTTTTACACCGGTAAATAATTTGCAAGTATCGTTTTTATCTAAATATGTAGGTGAGCAATATATGGGAAATACAGACAGCAAAACCTCAGTTTTAGACCCTTATTTTATAAATGATTTTAATATAATTTATAAGTTGAAAAACATTCCGGTTGTAAAAGAAATTATACTTACGGGATTGGTTAACAATATTTTTAACGTTAACTATGTATCCAACGGATATTTTTATACCTACGACGATACATGGAGTAATCCGGGAACAACTACCACTATAGAAGGAGCCGGATATTACCCACAAGCAACCCGAAATTTTTTAATAGGTGCTAAAGTAGCATTTTAATAAAACCTCACAGAGTTTACACCAGAGACGGATACAATGCCCCGAGGTAATTAAACACAATCTGTGAGGTTTCACCTTTTTTATACAACTTTTTTTTAGTACGTTGTTTTGTGTTTGTAAATGAAGATAATTTTAAAACAACTCTAAAACTCGCTCTAAAGCCATTCCTCTGGAGCCTTTAATGAGAATGGTATTATTTTTTGGTGTGTTTTTGTTAAAAGCAGACTTAAAATCTTCAAACGATTCAAATTTCTGAATGTATTCCGACCGGGTTTGGGTTTTACTAAAATTTTTGCCAATTAAATAGGTTACTCCGAGCGGATTTCTATCGAGTAACGAAGCGATGAGTTGGTGTTCCTTCTCAGCTTCTTCACCCAACTCAAACATATCGCCCAAAATTAAAATTTTAGAATCACCGGGCAGGTTTTTAAAAGTATCGATGGCAGCCAACATACTGGTTGGGTTTGCATTATAAGCATCTAAGATTATTTTATTGCCACCTCTGTGTATTATCTGCGACCGATTGTTTTGCGGAGTATAGGATTCTATTCCTTTTTTAATATCTAAAACAGGAACTTCAAAATAATCGCCTATGGCAATAGCGGCAGCAACGTTGTTAAAGTTATATTTTCCTATTAAATTGCTGTTAATTTCAATGCCTTTATAAGCAACTTTAATAGTTTTGGAAGCATCAAGAATTGTAACGGGATAGTTGGCTTGTTCTCCTCCAAAAGTTATGGCGTTTATATTTTTTGAATAACGTATTTGAATAGGGTCTCGGGTATTCACAAAAACCGCTTTATTATTTTCTTTTAAGTGTTTGTACAGTTCGGTTTTTCCTTTAATTACTCCTTGCAGACTTCCAAACCCTTCGAGATGTGCCTTCCCGAAGTTGGTGATATATCCGAAATCAGGGAGTGCAATTTTACACAATTGCGCAATTTCTCCCAAGTGATTGGCTCCCATTTCTACAATACCTATTTCGGTAGTATTTGTCATAGAAAGTAAAGTTAAAGGTACGCCAATATGGTTGTTCAGGTTGCCCTTGGTAGCGGTAGTTTGGTATTTTTGAGAAAGAACTGCGTTAATAAGCTCTTTGGTAGTGGTTTTTCCGTTGCTTCCGGTCAGGGCGATAACGGGAATGTTTAGATAGGTTCTATGAAAAGTAGCCAGTTTTTGCAATGCTTCTAACGGATGCCCGAAAATAATAGTCTCTCCGGTGTTTTTATGGTATTTTATATTGCTGATAATTGCTTTGTATGCTCCTTTTTCCAAAGCTTGATGTGCAAACGTATTGCCGTCAAAGTTTTCGCCTTTTAAGGAAAAATACAGGCAATTATCAAAGATTTTACGGCTGTCGGTGCAGATACCGGTACTTTTTAAAAACAGTTGATGCAGGTTTTCTATGGTCATGGGTTGCATTTTCCAAGTGGAAAGATACTTTATTTTAGGTACAAATAAAAGCGCGGTGTTTTGTTGTAAAAAGATAACCTTACAGCCTTCAATAGTTTTACCGCTATTGTTTAATAAGACCTACCGGGTTTTCCGCCATAGGCGGACAAGTTAAAACCTGGTAGGTCTTTAAAATTGTAACAATCAACACTTATTTTTCCGTTAAGAACGGATATCTGTAATCGATTGGCGGTACGAAAGTTTCTTTAATCAATCGTGGTGAAATCCAACGATAGAGGTTTTGTTTGCTTCCGGCTTTATCGTTGGTACCACTTCCTCTGGCACCTCCAAAGGGTTGTTGCCCCACAACGGCTCCAGTGGGCTTGTCGTTGATATAGAAATTTCCGGCTGCGTTTTCCAGTGCTTTAACCGCTTGTTCCAAGGCATATCTGTCGTGGCTAAACACCGCTCCGGTAAGGGCGTATTCGCTGGTAGAATCAACCAATTTCAGGGTTTCTTCCCACGCATCATCTTCATACACATAGACGGTTAATACCGGACCAAAAAGTTCGGTACACATGGTAGTGTATTTGGGATCCTTTGTAAGTAAAACCGTTGGTTCAATAAAATAGCCTTTGCTTTTATCGTAATTTCCTCCGGCGATTAGTTCCACATTAGGGTCTTTTTTAGCATCGTCTATGTAGCCGGCTAATTTATCAAATGAGCGTTCATCAATTACGGCACAAACAAAATTGGAGGTATCATCCGGTACACCCATTTTTATGGAAGCCAAATCGGTTGTAAGGTGTTTTTTTACTTCACTCCAAAGACTTTCCGGGATGTACGCACGCGATGCAGCACTGCATTTTTGACCTTGAAACTCAAATGCTCCTCGAGTAAGTGCAGTAGCTACTTGTTTTGCATTGGCAGAATGATGAGCCACTACAAAATCTTTTCCTCCGGTTTCTCCCACGATACGCGGATAGGTTTTATAGGTAGCAATATGGTCGCCAATTTTTTTCCAAAGACCTCTAAATACAGGTGTAGAACCGGTAAAATGTACACCGGCAAAATCGGGGCTTTCCATTAATGTATCACTAATCATAGCCGAATTACCCATTACCATATTAATTACTCCGGGAGGGACACCGGCTTCGGTAAATACTTCCATCAATACTTGAGCCGAATACACTTGTGTACGGCTGGGTTTCCACACCACAACATTTCCCATAAGGGCAGCACTACTAGGAAGATTTCCGGCAATAGAAGTAAAATTAAACGGTGTAATGGCATATACAAAGCCTTCTAAGGGGCGGTATTCTACACGATTCCACGCCGCTGAAGAAGACTCGGGTTGTTCGGCATAAATTTCGGTCATAAACTGTGTGTTGTAACGTAAAAAGTCAATCAATTCGCAAGCAGCATCAATTTCAGCTTGGTGCATGGTTTTAGACTGTGCCAACATGGTAGCGGCATTTATTTTTGCACGGTAGGGTCCGGCAAGAAGTTCAGCCGCACGTAAGAAAATAGCTGCACGGTTTTCCCAAGGAAGCGCCGCCCATTTTTTTCTAGCTTCCATAGCAGCTTCAATGGCTTCTTCTATGTGTTTTTTTTCGGCTTTGTGGTACGTACCAATTATATGTCGGTGTTCATGCGGAGGCGACATGGTTTCGGTGTTACCGGTTTTTATTTCTTTTCCGTTAATGTACAAAGGTATTTCTACTTGACTGTTGTACAGCTCTTTATATGTACTGAGT
>JALWYP010000298.1 GCA_026992695.1 Flavobacteriaceae bacterium | reverse complement strand
GGTCGCGTCCTTCGCTTATATTTGGGACACATTCTATAAGTTGTTTCTGCATTTTATTATTTCGTTTTTAAAATTCAAAAGTATAAAAAAGGAATATAGAAGCGTGTATGTTTTTTTGAAATTATTACAAAACACAATTTATCTTAAAGCAAAAAATTGTACTTTTAGGCTTCAAAAAATTTAAACTGATGAAAAAATACTCCCTTCTCGTCTTAAGTCTCATTTTTATTATGATTTCGTGTAAAGAGGCATCTGAAAATAAGACTAGTTCTCAAACCAAAACAACCGCAATGACAAATCCGCTTCTTGAAGATTGGAATATGCCTTTTGGCGTTCCGCCATTTGATAAAATTAAAAGTGAAGATTATTTACCCGCAATTCGTGAAGCGATTCGTCTTCATAACCAAGAAATAGACAAGATTATTAACTACCCAGAAAAGCCCAACTTTAAGAATACCATTGAAGCTCTGGCAGTAAGCGGTGAATTGTTAAACAGGGTTTCCAATACATTTTATGCGATAGAAGCTGCCAATACCGATGAAATTTTAAAACGGGACAAAAAGATTATTTCCCCCGAGCTTACTGCACATCAAGACGAAATACGGTTAAACTCAAAGTTGTTTAAACAAATTAAAGAAGTATTTGATGCTAGAAAAACTTTAAAATTAACAGACGAACAGCAGTTTTTACTGAATAAAACCTATCAAGATTACGTGCGTGCAGGAGTAAATCTGGAAGGCGAAAAAAAGGAACGCCTTAAAGCAATTAACAAACGCCTTTCTGAACTTTCTACAGCTTTTGGTGAGCATTTACTTAACGAAACCAATAATTTTGAATTGTATGTAACCAATAAAGAAGATTTAGGCGATTTATCGGATGCTCTTATTGCCGCTGCCGCCGAAGAAGCTAAAAAGCGAGGACACCAAACAGGCTGGTCTTTTACCCTACAACGCCCAAGTTGCAACCCGTTTTTGGCAAGTTCGCCCAATCGAGAGTTACGTGAAATGATTTTTCAAGGATATGCAATGCGAGGAAATAATGATAATGCAGATGACAATAAAGCGATTATTAAAGAAATGACCTCGTTGCGAATTGAAAAAGCTAACTTTTTGGGGTATAAAACGCATGCAGATTATGTATTAGCAGATAATATGGCAAAAACACCAAAAGCGGTTTATAAATTACTGAATAAACTCTGGCAACCCGCATTAAACACCGCTAAAAAGGATAGAGACGATTTGGCTGATATGATGAAAAACGAAGGAGTTAAAGGTAACTTTAGAGGAAGCGATTGGCGGTATTATGTTTCAAAAATAAGAAAACAACGCTATAACTTTAACGAAGACGAAACACGACCTTATTTTGAAGTAAATGCGGTTAGAGACGGTGCTTTTAAATTAGCGGGAAAGTTATTCGGTCTACAATTTAAAGAATTGAAAGACGCACCAAAATGGCATAAAGACCAGCAAGTCTATGAAGTAACCGAAATAGACGGAAAACATGTAGGTGTTTTGTATATGGATTTCTTTGCCCGTGAAAGCAAAAAAGGAGGTGCTTGGATGAACGAGTTGCGAGTACAATCTAATGTGGGAGATTTTGTTACGCCGATAGTTACCAACAACTTTAATTTTCCGGCTCCGGCAGATGGAAATCCGTCGTTACTTTCGTTTACCGAAGCCGAAACATTATTTCATGAATTTGGACACGCATTACACGGATTGCTTTCAAATGTAACTTATCCCAATCTTTCCGGGACAAATGTTCCTCGCGATTTTGTTGAATTTCCTTCGCAAGTTATGGAAAACTGGATGAGTGAACCCGAAGTACTTGCTATGTATGCGAAGCATTACAAAACCGGAGAAGTAATTCCTACTAAAATGATTAAAAAAATGAACGAAGCCAATGCCTTTAACGAAGGATTTAGAACGGTAGAATATATGGCAGCTGCTTATCTAGATATGGATTGGCACACGCTTGAAGAACCTACAAATAAAGATGTAAACACTTTTGAAAAAGACGCGATGGACAAAATAGGACTTATTAGCGAGATTTTGCCCAGATACAGAAGCACTTATTACGCACATATTTTTTCAGGAGGTTATTCATCGGGTTATTACAGTTATTTATGGAGTCAGGTATTGGATGCAGATACGTTTGCCGAATTTAAAAAAACTGGAGACATTTTTAATCCCGAATTAGCCAAAAAATACCGTGAAATGTTAGCTTCCGGCGGAACAAAAACCGGAATGCAACTCTATAAAGACTTTTTGGGAAGAGAACCCAACATTGAACCTTTAGTTAAGAAAAAAGGATTTGAATAGTTTAAGCAACTTAAAAAGCTCATTTCGATACATTCCGCCGTTTGGCGGAACACTCAATGAGCACCCGAACTCCGAGTGATTTGCAACGCAAAGCGTATTGAGGAGTGAGAGGAAATTAAACTAACTCACCATTAATGATAACAGTATCAATCAAATTACTTCCAAATGCATAGGGCAAGAAACCGTAGGATGGTATTTTTTTTGTAATTATTACACTGGCAGATTTACCTTTTGTAATGCTTCCGTGAGTTTGTGATAGATTCATTGCATACGCACCGTTAATCGTTGCGGCATTGATGGCTTCTTCGGGAGTGAGTTTCATTTTAATGCAAGCCGAAGCTACCACAAAATTCATATTTCCGCTAGGCGTAGAGCCGGGATTGTAGTCGGTGGCAAGGGCTAACGACAGTCCGGCATCGATAAGTTTTCTAGCCGGAGTGTACGGAATACTCAAGAAAAAAGAACAGGAGGGAAGCGCTACCGGCATTGTTTTGCTGTTTTGTAATGCTGCAATATCCTCTTCTGTTAAAACCTCCAAATGGTCAACACTGAGTGCTTGATGTGCTACTCCGGCTTTAACACCTCCGATAGCGGTAAATTGGTTGACGTGAATTTTTGGAATTAAATTGTATTTTTTTGCTTCGGAAAGGAGTTTGTTGGTATCTTCAACTGAAAAATATCCGGTTTCGCAAAATATATCTACAAATTCGGCAAGGTTTTCTTTGGCAACCAACGGAAGCATTTCGTTACATACCAAATCCAAATAACCGGTTTTATTGTCTTTATATTCTTCCGGAACTGCATGAGCACCAAGAAAGGTTGTTTTTATGGTAATGGGAAATTCTTTTCCCAGTCGCTTTGCCACGCGTAGCATTTTTAATTCAGCTTCGGTGGTTAATCCGTAACCGCTTTTTATTTCAATTGCTCCGGTACCCAATTGCATCACTTCCATGATACGTTGAGCAGATTGGATAAATAAATCTTCTTCAGGAATTTGTTGAAGCTTTTTAGCCGAATTTAATATCCCACCACCTCGTTCTGCAATTTCTTGATAGGAAAGCCCTTTAATTCTATCTACAAATTCTTGTTCTCTATTTCCAGCATAAACCAAGTGCGAATGCGAATCGCACCAAGCGGGAAGTACTATTTTACCGGTACAGTCTATAATTTTATCGGTTTCAATTTCAATAAAATTATGCATTTCTCCATAATCTGAAATTGTTTGGTTTTCGATAAGCAACCAAGCGTTTTTTAGGGTTGGAAGCGTTTTCATATCGCCTCCACATACTCTTGAAGGAGCCGTTTCTCTAACTTGAAGGAGTTCTTTTATGTTTTTCAATAAAATTTTCATTTGGTAAAGATATAAATTTAATGAGATTTGGAACAGAAATTAAATTTGAATAATTTGTAGTAAATTGCTTCTCTAAAAGCAACTTATTATGAAGCTAAAACAACAAGGAATTAATACCCTATGCACGCACGCCGGTGAAATTACAGACACGCAATTTAAAGGAGCCGTTTCGCCCATTTTTCCGTCCAGTTCGTATGCTTATGAAGATGTGCCTGTAAAACGTTATCCGCGTTATTTTAACACGCCCAATCAGGAAGCATTGGGAAAAAAAGTAGCCACTCTGGAACATTGCGAAGCAGGAATTATATTAGGTAGTGGAATGGCAGCCATTAGCACAGCGATGCTGGCGTTTTTAAACAGGGGAGACCATGTGGTTGTGCAGCAAACTATTTATGGAGGGGCTTTTAATTTTATGCAAGAAGAATTTCCAAAATACGGAATAGAATTTGATTTTACCGATGGTTTTTCAGAACAGGATTTTACTTCAAAAATTAAAGAAAACACCAAAGTAATTTATGTTGAAACGCCATCTAACCCGCTGATGAAAATAACCGATTTAGAAATGATTGCGCGTATTGCTAAAGATTATAATTTGGTGTCGATGATCGATAATACCTTTGCTTCGCCCGTAAATCAAACTCCGGCTGATTTTGGAATCGATATCATTTTGCATAGTGCTACCAAATATATGGGCGGGCATAGCGATATTTGCGCCGGAGCAGTAGCTGCTTCAGAAAAACATATAAAAAAGATTTGGAATACCGGAAAAAATTTGGGTGGCAGTTTAAGCGATTATACGGTTTGGTTACTCGAACGAAGTATGAAAACAATGGCACTGCGTATAAAAAAACAAAACAAAAATGCACTAAAAATGGCAAAATGGTTAGAAAAACATCCGTTGGTTGAAAAAGTATATTATCCCGGATTAAAAAGTCATCCCAATTACAAACTCGCCAAAAAACAAATGCGCGGCTATACAGGAATTGTTTCTTTTGAATTAAAAAAAGAGTTGGATGCTTCTCGGTTCATGAAATCGTTACAGCTTATTAAGCAATCATTAAGCCTTGCCGGTGTAGAATCTACGATGCTTGCTCCGGCTCAAACTTCACATTTTTTGCTAGGAGAGGAAGAGAGAAAAAAGCAGGGAATTGCCGATAATTTGATTCGTTTTTCGTTGGGTATCGAAAATTTTAAAGACTTAAAAACAGATATAGAAGAGGTGTTTGAAAAATTATAAATTCTCGAAATAAAAAAAGCCCCATTTTTAGGGCTTTTAGTAAGTGAAAAAGAAATTTACATACCATATTTTTTCATCATTTCTTGTTGCATATCCATAATACCATCGGTACCTACTGTTGCAAATAACCAGATTGTATAGACAAGGTACAATACATTTAAAGCCAAACCTATGTAAGCAAGTAATTTTCCGGTTTTTACATTACTATATCCATCGTATAGTTCCGGATTTTCCATATAAAGCGCAGTTGCTTTTTTTGCCATTACCAAGGCAATAACGGCAAATATTAGACCCAGTACGCCATAACAACAGCACGTAACAATAGATATAATACCAAATACAAGAATGAGGGTTGAATTAGGTAATTTTTGTTTTTCCATAATAATAAATAGTTTAGTTGGTTATTAAAGCCTAAATATACTAAATTATATGAAAGTAACAACCTACAGTACTTTATTAACTTCTTCTAGCGGTCTGCAAACAACTGCTTTGTCGCCATTTACTACAATAGGGCGTTGTATGAGTTTGGGGTGCGCAACCATAGCTTTAATGATTTCTTCGTCCGTAAGATTTTTTCCTTTATAAAGTTCTTTCCATTCTTTTTCATTTTTCCGAACCAATTCAATAGGTTTTATTGCCAATTTTTTTAATAATGCGGTTAAAGAGGAAATAGTAAAAGGTTCTTTCATATAATTAATCACTTTTACTTCCTTATCGATATCTTGTAAAAAAACATCACATTGTCTCGATTTACTGCATCTGGGATTGTGGTATAATG
>JALWYP010000297.1:846-1574 GCA_026992695.1 Flavobacteriaceae bacterium | reverse complement strand
GTTTTATATTTATCTTGCTTTAAAATATTTTTCACCTCCTGCTTGTTTTTTTCAAATTCTAAAAGGTTATCTTCTTTTATAGGAAAAGCAACTACATTTACCTTTTTTACAGTTTTTAAAATATCTTTTTCTTCTTTAGAAAGTGTATTTCCTTCGGTTTGCAATATTCCGGAAGAAATATCCAGCTTTACAAAAGCACTATCGTCTTGTTTTTCTACCAAATACTTTTGCAATGATTTTTGGTTGCTGCAACTTAATAAAAAGAACATTGCAATAGCCGTAAGTACAATATGTTTATAAATTTTCATGATTAATTTGCTTTTTTATCTTCTAATTTTTTCAAGTTTTCGCCACCCGGTACGTTGAGATCTTTAGTTAGCTTAGATATCTTTTTTAGATCTATATTTCCGGTAATACTCATAATTACAGTCATTGGTTCGCCATTATCTTCAATTCCGGTAAGGTGCATAAGTAATTCTCTAACATGGTTTTCGTCAGAGCCTTTTTTAACGTAAAATTTAATGTTTTGTCCTTTATCTTTTACTCGCATAAGCTCTACTAATTTTGAAGAACCCGATAAATAATTAGAAACTTCATCGTTCATTTTTTTTGCAATATTTACATATGAGTTGTCCATTTTTTCATATAGTGTCTTTAGTTCATTGAACAACAAACCCTTTTTCTTTACAACATCTTTTGCTCTTTTGTTTTTATTTTTTTTCATATTC
>JALWYP010000297.1:0-836 GCA_026992695.1 Flavobacteriaceae bacterium | reverse complement strand
ATCCAGATATTCTTGGGCTTCGGGATCATCAGAGCTTAAATCCATTTTACTTAGTAGCTTAAACATTTCGCTGGTAACAACTACCGATGATACATCGTTTTCATCTTCAAATTTATCGAAAACACTTTGTGCGTTTATTAGTAATGGAGTTACTAAAAGGGTTATTAAGATTATTAACTTTTTCATAATTGTTTGTTTTAATACTGTTATTTTAAAATTTTATTTTTCGCTACAGTAAATTGGTTAATAGCAACCAACGATTCTGTACCTTGATTTAACTTTTGAGAAAGAAGCTGCAATGCTTGTTTTGTTTGTTTATAGGCTGCTAATGCTTCTTTTTCTTCTTTTGTCATCCCTGTGTTAGAGAACACAAACCCTGCCACAATTGCTAAAACTGCAACGGTTGCGGCAATACCATACCACCATTTTTGTGATGCAATGGGTTTATCATCAACTTTTAAAACACGTGAAGAAACTTCTTTTTTCGCTTCCGAAAAAGCAGAAAACATACTTCTGTAAGCCTCTAATTGAGGTGCTACATTAGAACCGCAAAAATAGTCTTGTAATTCTTTTTCTTGCGTTAAGGTCGAAGTTCCTTCAAAATAAGCATCTAATAAGGTTTTAATTCTATCCAATTCCATAATTGTATTGTTTTATTAACTGTTCTCGTACCGTTTTTCGAGCTCTCGACAGGGTTACTCGAATGGTAGTTGGATTCATATCTAATATCTCAGAAATTTCTGAAAAATCTAATTGCTCGATATCTCGTAATTGCATTACCATTTTTTGTTTTTCCGGAAGTGTATCCATTATCTTAAAAACAATAGACACACCTT
>JALWYP010000296.1 GCA_026992695.1 Flavobacteriaceae bacterium | reverse complement strand
TTCCAGTTTTTTTAGAGTTGTTGTATTGAAATTAAAATGCCCAGCATCTTTATGAAGTTTTAATCGTTGTATTAGTTCGTTGGTTGTGCTTTCTAATGCGCTATCGTCTACTTCTTTGTCGATGTAGCGTTTTACAATTTCGGTTAAAGCAGAGTAATACTCTTTTGCTTTGTGTTCTTGCAATAAGGATGAGTTGTCTAACTCTTGAAGTGCGGTTAAGGCTTCTTCGTAAGGAGGAAGTTGTTTTTTTGCTTCTTCTTTTTTCTTTTTTCTTCTTATTAATAGAAAAACTAATAATCCTATAATTGCTAATATAGGAAGCAACCAATATAACCATTTTGTAAAATCTGTTGGGGGTTTTGATATTTCTATAAAAGGTTTAATATCAAACATTTTTTGTTTGGTAGTATCTACCAATACATCTTGCACTTCCACCAAAACCGAATCGGTGTCGTAGGGTTTGTTATTAATTACCACTCGTTGTACTGGAATGGTGTAGTGACCGGAATCAAATTGGGTAAGTCCGTATTTTTTTATTAGGGTTATCTTATCGTTGTTAAAAAGGGTATCGGTTTTGTAACTTTCTATTACTTCAAGCGGTTTAAAGGTTTGTCCTTCGGGAAAAAGTACTTGAGCGGTAGTGTCTGCTTGAACTTGAATGGCGTATTTTATTTCTTCGCCTATTTTAATAGTAGTGGTGTCTATTGCTGAAGTTACTTGCGAAAGAGCACTGTTTGAAACCAATAAAAAAGCGATAGCGAAATAAACGCTAAGTTGTTTAAATGGTGTATTTTTTTGTAGTAATCTCATAGCTATCTTCTCCGGTCTCAAAACCTATCTTCCTCTTGTTTTAAAATACCCTAATAGTTGTTTTACGTAACTTTGGTCGGTTCGGCAACTTAATGCGCCTGCGCCGCTTTTTCTAAAAGCATCGGCAAAATAGGCAACTTGATGGTTATAATTTTCTGAATAGTTTTTTCTAACTTTTTTAGATGCTGTATTAACCAAAAACAATTCACCTGTTTCTTGGTCTTGCATTTCTACCATTCCTACATTTGGGATAACTTCTTCATTTATATCGAATATTCGTATTCCGGTAACATCGTGTTTTTTTGCAACGATTTTTAAGGTGTCTTTATAGTTACTGTCCATAAAGTCTGAAAGCACAAATACAATGGCTTTTTTCTTGGTTACATTAGTAAAAAACTTAAGTGCTTCGGCAATATTGGTTTTTTTGCTTTTGGGTGAAAACTCTAATAATTCTCTGATGATTCGTAATACGTGAGAGCGTCCTTTTTTAGGAGGGATGTAAAGTTCAATTTCGTCTGAAAAAAGTATAACACCAATTTTATCGTTGTTTTGTAATGCCGAAAATGCTAGGGTTGCCGCTATTTCGGTAATGATTTCGTTTTTAAATTGCGTTGCGGTTCCAAAAGATTCAGAACCACTTACATCTATCATAAGCATCAATGTAAGTTCGCGTTCTTCTTCAAAAACTTTTATATAGGGTTCGTTATAACGGGCGGTTACATTCCAGTCTATATTTCTAACATCATCTCCAAATTGGTATTGACGAACTTCGCTAAAGGTCATACCTCTTCCTTTAAAAGTACTATGGTACTCACCACCAAACACATGGTCGCTTAACCTTCGTGTTTTTATTTCTATTTTTCGTACTTTTTTTAGTAACTCCTTGGTATTCATTTTTCTTTTTTCACACCTTATAAAATGCTATTATCAAAATTTCAAAAAATCGTGTTTACGGTACTTCAATTACATTTACAATTTTATTAATGATGTCTTCTGAGGTGATATTTTCGGCTTCGGCTTCGTAGGTAATTCCTATTCTGTGACGAAGTACATCATGTATTACTGCACGAACATCTTCGGGCACCACATAACCGCGTCTTTTAATAAAAGCAAAACATTTAGATGCCATAGCAAGATTAATACTACCACGAGGCGAGGCTCCAAAATTAATAAGAGGTTTTATTTCTTGGAGGTTGTATTTTTCGGGTGTACGGGTAGCAAAAATAATATCGAGGATGTATTTTTCTATTTTTTCATCCATATATACTTCCCGAACAGCTTGTTGTGCTTTTAAAATTTGCTCTAGGGTAACAACGGGGTTTACTTGCTCATAATCACCTTTTAAATTTTGTCTTATAATAAGCTGTTCTTCATCTTTTTTAGGGTAATCAATTACAGTTTTTAACATAAAACGATCTACTTGTGCTTCGGGGAGCGGGTAGGTTCCTTCTTGTTCAATAGGGTTTTGTGTTGCCATTACCAAAAATGGTTTTGGTAGTGTAAAAGTCTCATCCCCAATGGTAACTTGTTTTTCTTGCATTGCCTCTAAAAGAGCCGATTGTACCTTTGCCGGAGCACGGTTAATCTCATCTGCCAATACAAAGTTGGCAAATATGGGTCCTTTTTTAATGCTAAAATCATTTTCTTTAATATTGTAAATTAGCGTACCTACTACATCTGCAGGAAGTAAATCGGGGGTGAATTGTACGCGACTAAAATCGCCGTGAACTGCTTTTGCCAAGGTATTTATAGCCAAGGTTTTTGCAAGCCCGGGAACACCTTCTAACAGGATATGTCCTCTTCCAAGAAGACCTATTAGCAATCGTTCGATCATGTGTTTTTGTCCTACGATTACCTTATTCATTTCCATTGTAAGAATGTCAATAAAAGCACTTTCGCGCTCTATTTTTTCATTTAAAGCAGAAATATCTAATGTTGGGTTTGTTTGTTCCATTGTTATTTGATTTTAATCTTAAATTTAAAAGGCTAGCAAAGATGCAATTTTAACAGTAGTTTTCTTGTTAACAATTGGTTAAAAATTAACAAAAGTATTGCCAAAATTTAAAAATGTCGTTTTGTCATATTCTTGTAGTAAATACTGTTATTTTTGTATTTATGGATAAAAACATACATTATACCCTATCAGGGAAAGGGAAAGCAGTTGTTTTGTTACACGGGTTTTTAGAAAGCAGTACCATGTGGAGTAGGTTAGTGCCTTTTTTGGCGAAAAAAAACAAGGTGATTTGTATTGATTTTCCGGGTTTTGGTAAAAGTTCTTGCTTGGCAGAAATTCATACCATGGAGTTATTTGCAGAAGTGGTAAAGGAGGTTTTGGATGAAACAAAAATTAAAAAGGTTACTCTAATTGGTCATTCTATGGGCGGCTATGTTGCCTTGGCTTTTGCCGAATTATTTCCGGATAAATTACAATCGATTATTTTGCTAAACTCCAGCATATTAGCAGATTCTCCCGAAAGAAAAAAGCAAAGAGAACAGGCAATTAATTTAGCAACTCTCAATAAAGAAAAATATGTTTCTATGGCGATAAATAATTTGTTTCTTCCTTCATCCGGAAGATTATTTTCTTCCGAAATATCGCAACTTAAAACTGAAGCTAAATTGTTTCCTTTGTGCGGAATTACAGCGGCTCTTAATGGAATGAAAATTAGAAAAGACCGAACCGAAATAGCCAAACACTTAACCATTCCTAAATTTTTTATTGCCGGAAAACAGGACCCGTTAATTCCTTTTTCGGTAGCTTCTAATTTGGCAAAAAAAACCAAAATGAAACTTTTTTCTTTAACAGGTGGTCATATAGGAATGGTAGAAAATTATGATGAAATTGTTAAAAAATTGCACTTAATCGATATTTTATAACATTTAATCGATAAATTAAAATATATTTTTTACATTTGGTATCTTAATCTAAGCCCCCACCGATTTAATTATGAAATCTAATTTTTCAATTTCTGGGTTATTTTGTAATTCGCTTGGGCACAAGTATGTTGTAACGCATAAAATAACAAATCAAATTAAGGAGTATCGATGTGTTCGTTGCGGAAAAGAAGTTGCGAGTAATTTAAAAGGAAAATTAGAAGTTATAACCGATAAACAGCGAAAAGCACATCAAGTACTACAATCTTTTATAAAGAAAAAAATAAACAGAAAAACTACTTTATATAGCTAATGAAACAAATAGTGTGTAAATTTTTTGGTCATAAACTAAAGCGTAACACAACAAATTATCAAACCATTACTGAATATTCATGCCAACGATGTAAGCAAAAATTTACGACAGATGGGTATGGGAAAATTGTAAAACTCACCCCGTATTGGGAACAAAACAATCTTCTTTTTAAAAAACATTCAAAAAAGAAATTGTCTTAACATTATTCTTTTTCTTTCACCGCGTTCCATCCTCTGGCAATAAGCGGAATTTTTGTATTGGCTCGGGTTATAAGATGAACACCTTCTTTTTCTGCAGTAATATGACCAATGATGGAAAGATTAGGGTTTCCTTTAATTTTAGGAAAATCTTCTTGCTTAACCGTAAAGAGCAATTCGTAGTCTTCCCCTCCGTTTAAAGCAATGGTTGTACTGTCTATATTAAATTCTTCACAAGTAGAGATTACTTGCGGGTCAAGTGGTATTTTGTCTTCATATAAATTACATCCTACCTTCGATTGTTTGCAAAGATGAATAATTTCGGAAGACAATCCGTCGCTAATATCAATCATAGCAGTAGGTAAAACGTCTAATTCTTTAAGTAAAGGCGGAATATCTTTACGTGCTTCGGGTTTAAGCTGTCGTTCTATTAAATAGGTATAAGGTGCTAAATCGGGTTGTGCCTTCGGGTTTACCTCAAACACTTTTTTCTCGCGTTCAAGAACCTGAAGACCCAGATAAGCAGCACCCAAATCTCCGGTTACAACCAATAAATCGTTTTCTTTAGCTCCGTTTCTATAAACAATTTCTTTTTTTGTAGCGCTTCCCAATGCCGTTATACTTATTAATAATCCTGAAACCGAAGAGGTTGTGTCGCCTCCCACAATATCGACATTATATATCTTGGCAGCGGTTTTTATTCCGGCATAAAGTTCGTCGAGAGCTTCTACAGGAAACCGGTTTGAAACCGCCAAAGAAACCGTTATTTGTGTTGCTTTTGCATTCATTGCATATACATCTGAAAGGTTTACAACAACCGCTTTATATCCCAAGTGTTTTAATGGCATATAGCTTAAATCAAAATGAATCTTTTCTACCAATAAGTCGGTGGTTACAACCAATTGCTCTTTTGCATCACAGCTTAAAACGGCAGCATCGTCACCAATGCCTTTTACAGTAGTTTTTTGAGTAATTTTTATGTTTTTGGTGAGATGCTCAATAAGCCCGAATTCTCCTAATTCTGAAATACTTGTTTTAGAAGGGTTTTTATCTTCAATCATAAGCTGAGTTTAATGTCAGGTGCAAAAATAAGGTATTCAAAGAGGATGAAGCAAATTCTTTGAAAAAGAAATTTAATTATAACTTGCTATGAGTAACCAACAAAAATTGTAGTAATAAAAAACCCCAACCGACAAGGCTAGGGTTATTTTGCATAGTTAGTCAGTAATGTATTAAAACATTATAAAGTTAATGAGGTTTAAGATTATAACCGAAACAACTGCAACAGCCATAATAATAAATATTATTTTGCTTGCTTTGTTTTCTTTTAATCTCTCTTCTCTCAAAAGAATGTCATTTTTCATAGTGTAAAAGTCAAACAAAATTATATAAATTCCTATACGTGTTTATACGTATTTATTGTAAAACAAGTAGATACAACGATTTTTTAAAGGAAAGAAGCCTAAATTTTTCAAAAATTAAATGTAACAAATGTAACCAACCTAT
>JALWYP010000295.1 GCA_026992695.1 Flavobacteriaceae bacterium | reverse complement strand
ATTCCGGCATTGTTTACCAAAATATCAATGCTTCCAAATTCTTCAGCAACTTGTTGTGCTAATTCTTGACATTGCTCATAATCGGCTGCATTACTCTTGTAGGCTTTTACCTTTACACCTAACTTAGAGATTTCTGCTTCAATAGCTTTTGCGGCATCTTCAGAAGAGCTATACGTAAAAGCAACATTTGCACCATTTTTTGCAAATGTTTCTACAACTCCTTTTCCAATTCCGCGACTTCCTCCTGTAATAATGGCTGTTTTACCTTCTAAAAGTTTCATTGTTAAGTGATTTAAGTTTATTATCCGGCTAAGACTTTTGCTACAGTTTCACCAATTTTAGCAGGCGAATCTACTACATAGATACCGTTTTCTTTTAGTATTTTCTTTTTTGCTTGTGCTGTATCATCACTTCCTCCTACGATGGCACCTGCGTGTCCCATTGTACGTCCTGCCGGAGCCGTTTCGCCGGCAATAAAACCGATTACTGGTTTTTTACTTCCGCTGTTTTTATACCATTTTGCAGCATCGTTTTCTAACTGACCTCCAATTTCTCCTATTAAAACTACAGCTTCGGTTTCAGGATCATTGACAAACATTTCTATTGCATCTTTGGTTGTAGTACCTATAATTGGGTCTCCTCCTATACCTATTGCTGTTGTTATTCCTAATCCTTGTTTTACAACTTGATCTGCTGCTTCATACGTAAGAGTTCCTGATTTTGAAACAATTCCTACTTTTCCTTTTTTAAATACAAAGCCCGGCATAATTCCTACTTTAGCTTCTCCCGGTGTGATTACTCCCGGACAATTGGGACCAATTAACCTACAATCTCTATCTTTTACATATTCGGCAACTTTAATCATATCGGCTACCGGAATTCCTTCAGTAATAGTAATAATTACTTTAATGCCACCATCTGCAGATTCCATTATGGCATCAGCGGCAAAAGCCGGCGGTACAAAAATAATGGATGTATCTGCCCCTGTTTTAGCTACCGCTTCTGCAACCGTATTAAATACCGGTTTGTCTAAATGGGTTTGCCCACCTTTTCCTGGAGTTACGCCACCCACGACGTTTGTTCCATATTCTATCATCTGTTTGGCATGAAAAGTACCTTCGCCTCCGGTGAATCCTTGAACTATTATTTTTGAATTTTTATTTACTAAAACACTCATTATCAGATTGTATTATAGGTTAAAACTTAAATTAAATTATTGTAAAAAATACAGGGCAAATATACTGCAAAACACAAGGTTTTAAAAGAAAATTAGACTTTAACTTTTTGGTAAGATTCTGTGGTGTCATCTTTGTCCGTAACCGGTTGGCTTACTTGATATCCACTTATAAATTTTCCGTCTTTTACTTCCCAAATTGCAATAAAATGTGCAATTCCCAATTCTTCATCCGGATTTTCGATGGTTTTAATGTAATATTTGTATCGAACAGTAACAAAATTTTCGTCTTGTAATAAATGACTTACTTGAATACGCATATCACAATAGGTTCGTCTTATTTCGTCAAAGAAATTTTTTAAATCTTGGTAATACATGATGGTAAGACCGTCGTTGCTATTC
>JALWYP010000294.1 GCA_026992695.1 Flavobacteriaceae bacterium | reverse complement strand
CTATTCTACCAACTATTTCGTTTTTTTTATAAGCAAGAAAATACCAAGCTTCTGCATTTTTAGCAACGGGATTGTTTTTTAAATCTAGCGTTTCAAGTTCATCGCTTATAAGAGGAGGAACCCAATATTTACAATTTTTATAAAGGGAAAAAGGAAATTTTACAAATTGTTTTAATCCTTTTTTTTCGGTTACTTGTTTAACTTCAATCATTTTGCAAACTACTATTTATTGCCATCATTTTCATCTAAATCAAAATCATCTTTACGCTTTTTGCGTTTTTTCTTTTTCTTCTTTTTGTCTTTCTTCTTGTTTATTTTCTCTTTTTTAGCTTCTCTTCCTTTTTTTCCTTTTTCTTCAATATACTCATCCTTTTTATGCATATCAAACCGATACGATGTACCTACTCTAATATAAAACAAAGAGGGCGTATCTTTAAAGTTAACTGTTGCCGAAAGATCTACTTGCCAATCTTCGTTAATTAAAGCACCGGCACCACCACGCAAGATTTGGTCTGCATAAAAATCGCTTTTAAAACCTTGATTTTCTATAAATACCGAAAACCAATCGGTGGGTGTGTGGGTAAGGGTTATGATGTAACCATAGGTTGGAAAATCTGTTGTAATTCTATCTACAATAATATTGGTTACAAATGCCCAGCCGCCTACCCAGTTATTTTGTGTGGCAAGTACAAATTTAGGGCTTATTGTTCCTTGTTGTTCAGGAGTAAAAGGATTATCGCTAAAATCAAAGTTGGCACCGGCGTAAAAAGAGACAGCCGGAATTAAATCTGCCCATTGAAATTTATGATTTGCTTTCCAACTGTAAAGGTTGGGACCTTTTTCTTCCATTTTTCGATACGGATCGTAAAAAAGATATTTTGCTCCAAGTGTATTGCTTCTAAAATTACTTTGTTTAAAAGTTCCGGTGGGTATTGTTACGTTTTGAAAATCGAATTGCCCAATCCAACTTACTTCCAGCTCTTCTTTCCAAAAACCGTATCGAACACCCCAATCTATTGTGGTTGCTTTTGTATTAGTGTTTAATAAGCTGTGTTTTTCTTTTCCAAAACTAATTCCGCTTTCTAATTGTAGCACATTAATACCTACTGCAAATGCTCCTTGCGATCCTCCCGGCTTGTTGGAGTTTAATGTTTCGGTATATTGGGCTTGAACAGAAAAGACAGAAATAAGTAACAATAATACTGTTAGAGATTTAGCAATTCGTTTCATAGAATATAGGTTGAGTTCAAATATATAATTTTATCATTTATTTAACCCAAAAAATTCAGGTTTTTATACCACAATGTTTATTTTTGATATAAATTTTATGGAACGATGACTTTTCTTAAAACGATATTAATAATCCTTTTGGTGTTTTACGGATTAAAAATTTTATTTCGCCTCGCTATGCCCTATATGATGCAATCCTTAGCAAAGAAAGCTGAAAAACATTTTCAAAATACTTTTGGAGACGGGTTTAGAGAACATCCCGCTCAACAACCTGAAGGAAAAGTTACCATTGAAAAAAAACAAAAACCGTATAAAAAAAGTAATCCGAATGTAGGTGAATATGTGGATTTTGAAGAGATAGATTAAGGATTGACAATTTATTCGATTGACAATTGTTTCTGTTAGGAATTGGATATTGATGATTGGTGTTTGGTATTCTCGATACTTTCAACAAGTTGAAAATTTACCTGTTGGTAGACAGGCTCGAATACCACAATTGATGATTTTATCGATTTAGGATTGATGATTGCTGGTTTAGTACAAAGTATTAATATTTTTGAACTATGAACTCCCAATTCCTCACACCTCAAGTCGTTTTATGGTTATTTTATAAGTGTTTTCAAAAAGCGAATAAATTCGTGCTGCATCTTTTTTACGCACCGAAATTATGATTTTACAATTTTCTTGCAATTCTTGCTGTTGTATTAAGATTTTTTCTTCCTTAACAATACGCATTACCGTATTCATTTCTGGGTAATCAAACGTTAACAAAAACGTTTCATCTATTGTTTTTTCAATAACATCGGAAGCTTCTAATGCCATTTGTGCTGTGGTTTTATAGGCTTGTATTAAGCCGCCTACTCCTAATTTTGTTCCGCCAAAATACCGAACTACAACTACCAAAACATGGGTTACATTAAAAGCCTGTAACTGACCGTAAATGGGCATTCCGGCGCTGTTTGAAGGTTCGCCGTCGTCGTTTGCCCGATACGAAGTATATTCTTTACCCAATTGCCAAGCATAACACCAATGACGCGCGCTGTGATGTTGTTTTTTTAATTGCGCTATTTTTTGTTTAATATCTTCTTCGTTGGTTACGGGAAACGCATACCCATAAAATTTGCTTCCTTTTTCTTTGTAAAGTACTTCGGGAGATGGTTTTGTAAGGGTTTTATAAGTGTCGTTTGTAGGCATTTTAAAAGCTAAATTTGTTAAATAATTGCGTGACATCTTCTTTATCGGGAATTAAATTCCACGTTTTTATACCCAACGATTTTGCAGTTTCAATATGCTCGAGTGTATCGTCTGTAAAAAAGCAATTTTCCAGTTTTAATTGGTGTGTGTTTAGTACAAAATCAAAAATTTTTCTATCGGGTTTTCGCAACTTAATTTCGTGCGATAAGTAAAAGGCATCAAAACTGTTTTTAAATTGCTTGTACCTCTCTACTCCCATATTTTCAATTACTTTATTAATATGCAACTCGTTTGTATTGCTAAGTAACAAGAGTTTGTATTGCGATTTATTTTTCAGGTTTTTAATAAAGTCTAACCGGTGTTGCGGAAAATCTAGGATAATGCTGTTCCAAGCGTTACTAAGTTGTTTTTTAGTTGCATTTGGAAATTGTTTCAGGTAAAAATCCAAAAATGCTTCGGTTGTTATATTGCCTGTTTCGTATTGCTCGTTAAGACGAATCATTTCTTGTGTAAGCGTTTGTAACCCCAGTTTTTTTAATTGGGTTATAGGAGCTTCTTTATCCAAATTCATGAAAATAGCTCCAAAATCAAAAATCAACGTGTCAATCATTTAAAAGTAGGGTTAGGTGGTCGGTATTAATTTTCTGTTTCAATATTGGTTTTCCTGTTATATTCGGTGCTTTTATGCCGTCTTTAAAAGAAACATTTCCTGTGAAAATTCGTGCTTCATCCCAGAGGTTTTCGTCGATAAAAGTTTGCAGTGTTTTTGTGCCACCTTCTATAATAACAGATTGAATAGTATGAAGATACAATTTATAACATAGTTGTTTTACTACTTCTGAAGAATTGGAAAAATCGATTTTTTCAAAGCAGATAGTTTCCGAATCGGGTTTATTTTTTTGTGTAAATACAACAGTGGGCGCTTCGTTTGAAAATACCGATGCATTATCGGGTACTATTAAATCTTTATCGATAACACAACGCAACGGATTTTTACCAAACCAATCTCGAACCGTTAACGACGGATTATCTTGGATTACGGTATTTGTACCTACCAAAATAGCTTGCTCTTCGCTTCGCCATTTATGCACAAGTTGTCTGGAAAAAGGGTTGGTTATCCATACCGGTTTTTTTTCTTCTTTGTGTTTGGGCGCAATAAAACCATTTGCCGTTTGCGCCCATTTTAAAATAATATAGGGGCGTTTTTTTATATGAAAAGTAAAAAATCGCTTGTTAAGCCGGTTGCACTCTTTTTTCAACACGCCAAAAGTTACGTTACAACCTGCGTCTTGTAATAGTTTAATTCCTTTTCCGGAAACTTTCGGGTTGGGATCTTTGCTGCCGATTACTACATTTTTTATTCCTTTTTGAATAATTAAATTGGCACAAGGAGGCGTTTTCCCAAAATGACTACAGGGCTCTAATGAAACATAAATGGTAGCTTCCGGAAGCAATTTTTTATCCTTTACACTTTCAATAGCAAGAACTTCTGCATGCGGTTCGCCACTTTTATAATGCCATCCTTCACCAATTATGGTATCGTTGTGTACTAGTACACTTCCTACTAACGGATTGGGATACGTACTGCCCAAACCGTTTTCAGCAAGTTCGATACACCGATTCATAAACTTTTTGTGGAGCTTCACTTTTTCTTTTTTAGTTTTATGTCTTCTGTTATATCAATGGGATATTTGTAGGTAAAACCCAAAGCTTTATAAAACAAATCTCCTTTGTATTGTACCCTGACTTTTTTTGAAAAAATACTGTTTAAAATTCCTTCTAAAGCATTTTTGTTTTTATAAATTTTTTCAAGCGGAATAACTGCTTTTAGAGGTACTGCAAATTCTTTTTTAGCGGGAACTTTAAATTCTTCAGAAGAAGAAATATTACCTACCAAAACGTTATTAACCAATACCTGAATGCCATCACTGCTAAAAGTGCCACTCACTAAGTTTGGGTTGTTAAAATAGGCATTTGCAGAAAGCGTTACCGTGTTTCCTGAAACAGCTTCAACTTGTACCGAATCTATTTTTATAAATTCCGGTTTTTTAAAATCGTTACACGAAAAAACAAAAAATAAAACAACTATGAAAAATTGGTTTCTAATCAAAATAAAATAGGTTAAGGTGTTATAGGATGATTCTAAAATTCATTCGCTAAAAATACTTATATTCACACCGTAAAAATACGACGAAAGTTTTAATATGCCACAATATAATATACGTCTCATTTTAAAGAACGATAATAGTCAAATAGCTAATGTTATTAAACAGGTTTTACGGGATTTTAACGTTCCAGAAAAAGGTACCGCTTTGTCTGATGCATCTTTAAACAGCTTGTATGAGTTTTACCAAAAACCGCGTGCTTGTTATTTTGTTATTGAAAGCAACAAAAAAATACTGGGAGGAGCCGGTATTGCGCAATTAGATAATTTTGATGGTAATGTATGCGAATTGCAAAAAATGTATTTTTTACCTGAAGTTAGAGGTTTGGGATTGGGCAGAAAAATGATTGAAACTTGCCTGAAAAAAGCCAAAGATTTTTTGTACGATGGTTGCTATCTGGAAACGATGGAATACATGCAAGCTGCACAAAAATTATATGTTAAAAACGGATTTACGTATTTAAAATCTTCATTGGGCGATACAGGGCATTATTCGTGTCCGGTGCATATGTTTAAAAAAATGTAAGTATGACGATAGCGGAATTGCAGAAACATTTTTCCGAAAATTTAAGTGAATACTATCCGGTAGATGAATTACATTCGTTTTTTTATCTGTTATCTGAAAAACATTTAAATAAGAATAGGATTGATGTAGCACTTTCAAAAAACGAAAAAGTTTCGACCAAAGTGCAAACTCTTTTTGAAGAAGCAATACAGCAATTAAAAATCTATAAACCCATTCAATATATTACAGGAGAGACCCTTTTTTTTGATTTACCATTTCAAGTTTCGGAAGCGGTTTTAATTCCCAGACCCGAAACCGAAGAGTTGGTTCGTTACATTTTAAGCAATGCTGTTAAAAACAATAAATTAAATGTTCTGGACATCGGTACCGGAAGCGGATGTATTGCAATATCACTATCAAAACACTTGGGCAAATCTACTGTTTTTGCAATGGATGTTTCTGCAAACGCTCTTCAAATTGCAAAAAAAAATGCTATAAAAAATAACGTTGAAATTCATTTTATAGAAGCTGATATTTTAATAGATGATGCTCATTATTGGACGAATATTTTTCAAAATAAAAAGTTTGATATTATTGTTTCTAATCCGCCGTATGT
>JALWYP010000293.1 GCA_026992695.1 Flavobacteriaceae bacterium | reverse complement strand
ATTAGTAATAATTTTTTATTTAATAAATTATGATATTAACAATAATTCTTGGCATTATAATCTGTATCGGGTTAGTTTTTTTAATCGAAAAATTTATCCCTTTAAAATTAACACCTATAGTTTCTATCCTTTTATGGATTATTATAGGATATTTAGGATACCAATTGTATGATTCAATAAATGCACCGGTGCGTTTTAATAAAGTAAAAGAAAAAAGATACCGTAAAGTTATTAAAAACTTGAAAGATATTAGAGCAGCCGAACTTGCTTATCAAGAAATTAACGGGAAATTTACCGGAAGCTTTGACAGCCTAATTAAATTTATTGATACCGCACAATTTGCCATTACACAACGAAGAGATACCGTGTATGATGACGTAGCAAAAAACAAAGCGTACGGGATAGATAAAGGGTACTTTATTGAAGAAACACTTATTGATACATTAGGTTTTGTTCCTGTAAAAGACTCTTTATACAAACAAACCAATCGATATAAAACAATGATGAAAGTACCTATTGAAGGTGTGGATAAAACCATTGATTTAAAAGCCGGTAAATTAGATAAAAACGGAACAATTTATTCGGTTTTTGAAGCCAAAATTAATAAAGGAGATATTTTATTTGATCAGCCTAAAGATTTGGTTGCTCAAGAAAAACTATTAGTTTCGGTTGATGGAGTAAACGGAGAATTTATTAAAGTAGGTTCTATGAATGATATCGATACGAGTGGAAACTGGCCTAAATTATACGAAACTGAAGTCAAAAACTAACATAGTATCACATACAGATAAAAGATTGTCCGTTCAAATAAGCTTGTACGGACTTTCTTTTTTGGTTACTTCTTTGTATTCAAAAAAAATAGCGTTTTTTACACAAGTACATTTTGATTCTGCACAAACACCCGAAGAATTACTCCAACATATTAACGATGCATTACAAAAAAATAAAGAACTAGCCATTGCGTTTGAAAAAATTGTATTACTCTACCAAACCAATACTTACACCCTCGTTCCTTCGCCATTATTTAATGAAAACAAAGCCAGCGAATATTTAAAATTTACTGTAAAAATTCTTGCTACAGATTACGTAGCGTATGATGAAGTAAAAAACTCACAAATTACTGTGGTTTACATTCCGTATGTAAATATAAACAACTATTTTTTTGAAAACTACGGAACATTTAAATACTACCATAATACAACGCTCTTGTTAGAAAAACTAATACAGGTCGAAAAATTTTCAAACACAACAAATGTTTATATAAATGTAGAAAAAAACTTTTTTGATATTCTCGTTTTTAAAAAGGGGCAATTAGTACTTTGCAATACATTTGAATATCATACCCCCGAAGATTTTATTTATTATATACTGTTTGTTTTTGAACAGTTAAAACTAGACCCAAATGTAACACCTTGCATACTTTTAGGCGAATTATCTGAAAAAGATGAGTTATACAATATAGCATACACCTATATAAAAAACATTTCGTTTTATAAATCTATTTCTAAAAACGAACTTCTTTCTAATAATTCATTGCCACACCAACATTTGGTGTTAAAAAATAGTTATTAATGCGAA
>JALWYP010000292.1:14041-18660 GCA_026992695.1 Flavobacteriaceae bacterium | reverse complement strand
GTATAAACTACAACAATTACCGAAACAGATTTATGCTCCAATAATTTCTGTATACGCCTTATCATCAAGAAGGGACTCTATTTCATCGGGATTAGCAATTTTTACTTTTATCATCCATCCATCTCCGTAAGGGTCTTGATTCACTTTTTCGGGTTCGGATTCTAATGAATCGTTAAACGCTATTATTTCTCCCGATAATGGTAAAAATAAATCGGAAACGGTTTTTACGGCTTCAACTGTTCCAAAAACTTCATCTTTATCAAGGGTTTCGTCTAGTGTTTCTACCTCTACATAAACAATATCTCCTAGTTCACCTTGTGCAAAATCGGTAATACCAACAGTAGCTGTATCTCCTTCAATTTTAATCCATTCGTGATCTTTTGTGTATTTTAAATCAACAGGTACGTTCATAATAGTTTTTATTTTTAATTATTAATTTCCAAAATTATATCTTAGTGTTAGTCCGCTTCGTATTGTGGTTTGGGGAAATGCCGTTGAAATAGCATATTCAGAAAATGTATGGTCGTAATAAAACAACACGGTTAAGTTTTTACTTAACGAATAATCTGCTGTAAATTGAATTCCGTAAAGAGTCTGTCCTGCAGTAGTTTGATTGTTTACCAAATCTAGATATCTAATAATGGTCTTGTTATCTCGAAGAGACAAATCTAATTTAAAGTTTAAATCGCTTTTAAGCACTTTCTTTTTACCTCCAAAGTTAGTTACAAATCGCAAATCCTTAATTCTGTAACCCAATCCTATAACGTATTCTTTTCCTATAATTTCGGTTAATAAATTATTGGCAAAACTTAATGACATGGCTCTATCTTTCCTTATTTCGGCAAGTATTTTAACCGAATTTTTCATTTCAAAATCTACTTTAATAAGTGGTGAAAACTGTTCGGTAAGTGTCACGTTAGAAAGTATCGTTTTGGTTTTAAAATTACCTGCTTGATCGGGTGCTTCGGGATTATTTTTGTCGTAATCTAAGTTGTTTCTAAAATTGTTAACCGAATAGTCGGCACGATAGCCATGTTGAATTGAAAATCGTTTAAATCGTTTTTTAAACCATTTTAATTTCATCAATCCGGTATATTTCATATCCCAATTAGGCAACGGAATATCTCTTAAGAAGCCTGTTTTTTCTTTAGATGCGCTACTTCCTTTATAAGCCGATAAAAACGCGGGCAACAATACATCTTGACTGGTTTTACCGAAACCAACAGGAAATCCTTCTGCATCTAACGGATAGTTTGTACTACCGTAATGTTTTTCGGCTAATCGTTTCGCTATCACCAGTCTGTTGTTTCTAAAATCGTCAAATACGGCAGAGGCATTTTCATCGCTTTTGCTAAATGCAGTTTTAATTAGATTGGTAGAGATGTTAAAATTACCAAAATTGTTGGGCGATAGGGTTCGGTACAACCCGTCTTCTACGATATAGTTTTCGGCATAGTTATCGTTGTAAATACGACTTCCGTTAAAATCTATTTTTAAATTAGGAAGTATTTCGGTGTTGATTTGATAGTCAAACTGTTGTTTTTCCATCTCGGTGTATTGCTCATTAAATTCAGGGTAAATAGTAAGCCATCCTTTTCGTGCAGCAAGTTCTCTAATTTCTGCTTGGCTACCAAATGTAAATCCGGTAGTGGGTTTTAGGCTTCCTGCAAAACCTACCGAAGGTATGTATCCGGGCAAGAAAATTCCGTTATCTTCTTGGTAATTAAACTGAATTTTTTTAATAGATGTTAAAATTCCTACCAAACCGTTTAGTGCTTTATCTCCCCCGCTTAAGCCAGAACTGCCCGAAATGGGATTGCCTCCTCTTCCTTTGTTACCTTTACCATTACCGCTGCTTGCAAACGACCCTTTTTCTTCTTTCTCTTCTTTCCCTTTTAATTGTTCGTTACGCTCATTCTTTCCACCTTTTCCTATTCCGCTTTGTTTTTCTTCTTCTTGAAGAATTTTATTATTTTTTCTTCTGCCTTTTCTTCGTTTGGTAAGCCCTATGTATTTATAGAAGTTTTTCATATCAAGCGAAGTGTTGATTTTATGCTGATTGGAGTTTTGAACCGTGTTTCCTAAATCAAACACCTCTGTTGTACCATTGCTTAACGGAATTTC
Organism: Flavobacteriaceae bacterium; assembly: GCA_026992695.1. GTDB lineage: Bacteria > Bacteroidota > Bacteroidia > Flavobacteriales > Flavobacteriaceae > Marifrigoribacter. The sequence continues at coordinate 16,536 of JALWYP010000292.1, read as the reverse complement.
TATTTCTCTAAATAAGTTACTACTTCGTTGCCATTGATAATTACCCGTATAAGAGTAGGTAGCTCTAATAAATTTTAAAAACGGAAATTTACTAAACGGCAAATCGTAGTTAACTTGAAGCGACTGAAAATGTTGATTGGGTTCGCCAAGGTTAAAAAATCCGTCCCAAACTCCTATGCTATTATCAATTAACCCCGAATCTGAGTCGATATAATTTGTTACAATTCTGTTATTCGTAGATGTGAAATTTGCACGAAGCGATTTTGTTAGATTATAGTTTAGAGTATATTGCCAATCGAATAAATAGTTGCGTTGGTATAATACGGGAACATCTATGTTTCCGGCAAGCAGGTTAATGTTTCTAAATTTTTGCTCGTTGTATTGTCTAATAATGCTTGAACTTACCGATAAATTAGTTGGCAGGTAGTTAAAGTTTAAGTCTTTTAAAAATTTCCAATATTTTCCTGTAAAGAGTGAGTCATTTTTCTTAAAGGGTTCTACTGGTTTAGCTTTAAAACTATAATTGTAGGTTCCGCCAAGGTTTACATTTTGCTCAAGTGCTTTTTCAATTTCAAAATCGGTATGATCTACTCTGTTATAGGAATAGGAAAACGTAAAGTTTTCTATATCATAAACACGCTGTTTTTTAGACCCTGTACGGTCTTTTCTTACGCCAATAAAGTTAATACTTTGTCGCTTTGTGTAATCTACAGATTGATCTTTAATTCGTTTTCTATCATCTGCATTTTCGGTATTATCTAATCGGGCTTGTAGTTCAATATCTTGAAATTCGGGATCGTATTGTGGTGTAATAAGTTCTTCGTTTCGCCCGTAATTAAATGGCAATTGAACACCCCATTTTTTGGGTAAGAGTTGTCCTAAATTTACATTAGTAACCACATCGTAAGATTGTAAATCCTCTCTGCTTCTTTGGTTGGGACCTTGCTCTATAGATCCAAAACCAATAGTACTTCTTTTTCCGGTAGCGGTTATCGAAGCAAAATCGGCTAGATTAACATCCATATTGGCTACTGCTGCCCATCCTCCTTTGTTATTTAGTTCGGAAAGACGCAACTCGTTAAACCATACTTCTCCACAAATATCGTTATTGGCTGCATTTCTTAATCCTAGCATTACAATACGAACATTTCCAAAACTAGGGTTTCCTTTTATTCCTATTCGCAATTCATTTTCGGGACCCGAATACCCTCCTTCTAAGTCAGATTGATTAAAAAAGACAACATCATTAGGGTTGTAATTGGGATCGCCTAAAACTCTTGTTTTTACTTCTTGTAATAAACTTAACGGAAGCTTTAACCTGTTTTCTATGGGCCAAACTCCTTCTCTGGAAGTCGTTCCGAAAGGTGTAGGGTTAAGGGGTATTTGTATTTCGTAATAACTTTGGTCTAAATCGTTCCCCAATCTAATAAAAGCAACCATTTCTTCATCATTTAAGGGTGTTTCGGCTACTAAAGATTCGGCATGAATAAACATTTCTAGATTTTTATACTGCCGCATATCTACACTAAAGTTTTTATAAACTCCTCTCCCATCACCCGGTTCTAACCCGCATACTCTCAATGCTAAAGATTGCTCGTTTTGGCGAATTATATTATTGTTGTTGTTTAATTGCTCTCTTATTACTCCGGGAGGAAGCACATAAGGAATGGGTTGCCTGCTACCATTTTCTTCAATACTAATACTTTGATTTTCAAAAATAGTATTGTCTAAAGCGGGATCTTCCCCTGTTTCGTCAAGCGTTAACAAGTACCTTCTGTAATCGCCTCTTACAAGCGATAATGTTGCAAAGCGCAATACAATATCTTGAGGAAATTGCGATAAATACATTCGCATAAAACGGATGGATCTAAAGTCTGAAATTCCGTTTATTGCTTGATCAGCTTCACTTATTGGAATCTTAAATTGAACCCAACGAGTGGGAATAACGCTATTGTTAGGTAAGGTAACATCCACTTCCTTTATATCTGTTATGTACGGATTGTTATCTTTATCCATTCCAGGAAACACATCTACTTTATACTCGTAGTAACTATCTACGGTATTCATGGTGTTGTCTCTGTTTAAATCCTCTACATCGGGTTGTGGTGTAGAGCCTCTATCTGTATTAGATACAGCTTCGGGAGAGTTTCCTTGTGTTCCGTTATAAAATTTATACCTATCAAAAATATTTCCTTCAGCCTGTAAAAAATAGAGGTAATTATCTCCGGCTGGATCGGGCAGGTTTGCAAATGAAGGGTATTTTGCGGCTTCTTCAGCATCGGCTAATCCATCTAACCCAATATCTTGATTGGTTCTTTCTTGTCCTTGTGTATCAAATGTGTAAACTAGAGATTGGTTAAGAGGCACTTTACCATAGTTAGTCTCTATGGTCCCGTCTGTAGAGCCATCTACCGGAAGTCCGTTCTCGTATTGTTTTCTTCCGTCTTTTAAGATATCTTCCGAAATATTACCCAAATTAAAATTAATTACACCTC
>JALWYP010000292.1:0-14031 GCA_026992695.1 Flavobacteriaceae bacterium | reverse complement strand
AATTACACCGCCAGGATTCCCTTGGTTTTCTTCATAAATGAAGGGATCCATAATCCAAAATTCAATAAATTCTACATTTGATCGCTCAAAATCGGTAGTGGTAAGTTGTCGCATAATACCGGCAAATCGATCTTGCGGATTGGGTAAATCATTTCCTCCATTTGCTTCGGGTGAAAAATTATAGGGTCCTCGTTCATCCGGATGGTAATCTAAATCCAGCGTAAACAATGCTTGCGTTTGACCTTGAACGATATCTTGTTCGGGAAATATTTCATCTCTAAAAACTCTTCTGGTAAAGGGCGATGACAAGTCTTCATCATTAATTCCCGGCGGTCGTTGACGGCTATAAAAAATGGGGTCAATGGTGTACCAAGCCAATCGAGCTCTGTTGTAATTATATGCTAAATTATCGTTGGGTTGTTCGCCTCCAAATCCAACCGGAGTAGAAGATAAAAACCAAGATTGAGGAGAATTTACATCAATACGTGTTTGTGAAGCTTCAAAGTCATCTACATAAACTGTTGTTTTTCCTCCAAAATCGGCAACTTTTGGTGCTCCCGGTAAAAGATAGGCAAACTCGCCTCTTATTGAAAAATTAGATTCTACATCGGTATCTATATTAGGAAGTTTATTTACTAATCTTGTTAAAAAAGGAACTTCGGTAGAATAATTTGCATTTATCCCAAACATAGTATTATTAATGGGTTCTACTCCATAAGATGATTTTTGGGTTAAGGGTCTTTCATTTAAATTTAAATAGGTAGCTCCTACTTGGATCTCATTACTAAATTTATGCTCGACATTAAGACCCGTAAATCGCTTAGTTTGCTGACCAAATAAGGTTGTGTTTTCGGTGGTAACGCTTATGGGTGTATTGGAATTTTGTAAGGAAGGATCTAAAATTTGAACGGTTCCTAACTGGTAATTAACAGTATAATCTACTCCTTCTACCAGTACTCTTCCACCTGCAGTTACAGTTACTGAACCTTGCGGAATATTAAATCCTCCAATAGGAATTCCATTAGAGCCCGTAGATTTATAGCTTCCTTTTAATTGAAATTTATTTTTGTCGCTATCCTCTTGTTGTGCTTGTGTTTTTGTGTTGTTATAAAGTGATTTAAAAACATATTTATTTTGGTTTGCGTTATAGGTGGTTGGGTTGTTATAGTCTTCGGTTCCACCGGGAGTATCGTCTAATTTATTAAACAGGTATTCGCCAAAGGGTTCTACGCTGGTAAAAATGATTCTCCCATTTTTTGTGTCAACTGTTATTCCAGGAAGAAAATCAAAAAATCCATCACCTTCAGGTTGAAGGTTTTGATTAAAATCTAGTCTATCTAAATTAAAAACTCGCAAAAGCGTTGTATTTTCTACATCGGCAGGTAGCGGTACAGCTGGAAAATCGGGTGAAGGATCAGCCGCTGTAATATAATTAAGTGGTGACGGATCTGTATATAAAATATTTAACCTAAAATCTTCGGGTTCTAATTGATAACCACCAATAGGATAAATATTCTTCATCATTAAATCCCAAATAGGTTCATTTACATTGGTAATATTACTCTTCAACATTTTTACTACCAAGTTTTGTGCAAGCCCTACATTATTCTCGTTGTTATTTCCTCCGCCACCATTACCCGGTAATTCACCACCATTGGCTTCAATCCCATCGTTAGAAAATTCACCAACTTGATAAACTTGCCCATTTACGGTAAATTGAAAAGAAACTCCAAGCACTTCATCATTATTAAGTCTTTGGTTTAAGGATATGTATCCTAGTTGAGAGTTAAGTGTGTATTCATTGGGTTGAAGTTTTCTGGCATTTTCTAATATAACATAATCCAATCCATCGCGCACTTGCACACCGCTAAATCCGGCTTGTACACTAGCGACATCTCTAATAGACTCATTTAAGATAGATTGCTCATTGCCATCAATCCCGAAAGGGTTAAAATCGTTGTTTTCGTTATCGGGATAGGAAGTTGGCGATGCGTTAACAAACCCTCCCGGAGGAAAAGGTAACCCAATGTTCTCAGGGTTTGACTCACCAATATCTTGTAAGGCAACAATGTTCCTTACATTTTCGGTAGTATTATTACGGTTGGTAATCCAAATTTCGACACGGGTAATTTGCACATTGGAGTTAATAAACGGGTATTGTTTTAAAACTCTATCGTAATTATCTCTAAAATAGTGCGATAAGAAAAAGTGCCTGTTGTCGTCATAATCTAAAGCAAAAAGTTCGAAATCGGTTATGGTTGCACCTCCTTGTGCTACGACAGTACGTGTTTCGGATTTTTGTTCTGAAAAAACTCCGGTTATGGTTGTTTTCTCAAATTGCAATTCGGTTTTAACACCAAAAAGACTTTGCGCTCCTTGAATAAGAGAGCTGTTTAGCGGCATACTTACATTTCCTACTTCAATTTTTCGAATAATATCATCTTCGGTTGGTGTGTATTCTAATTTTATCTGATTTTGAAAATCAAACGTAGATTGTGTGTCGTAATTGGCATTGATTTGAAGGCGTTCGCCTACTTTCCCTAAAAGGCTAAGACTTATACGTTGGTCAAAATCAAACGAAAAGTTTTTTCTGTTTCGGGGCGAAAAGGAAGGGTTGTCTTGTTTGGTAAAAAGAATTCCTAAATCCATTTCAACAGTTCCTTGCGGGATAACCTCTATGGTATTTCCTCCAAAAACCGATTCAAAAAAGTTTGAATTTACATAAAGAGTCGGTATTAAATTTTTCTGTAATTCTTCAGAGCCTTCTTTTCTACCATCAGCTGCGTCTATTTTATCTTTAAAATAGGATTTCATTTGTTCTTTTAACACTAGGTTTTGATATTCTTCGGGTGTAAGAATAAGTGGGTAACTAATATTAAAATCTCCTAAAGTTTGTGTATAAATATACCTATCGGTTATGGGATCGTAGGTATATAAATCCTCAATACTGGTTGGTGTAGGAAGAATCATGCTTCCGCTGGTATATCCTGTTTGAGTTGTGTCTTGCGCGTTTGCCAGTAATCCCCCAAAAAGAATAGCCGCAAAAAAAAGTATTTTTAATACTCTGTTGTGGTGGTTGTTATCTTGTATTGTGCCCAATTTTACAAATTTTTTAAAGCCAATTTAATGATGGTTTCTACACTTGCATCAGGGTTTTGCATACAAATTTTGTCGCAAACTTTTTCGGCTTGCTTACGCGAAAAACCTAATGTGTCCAAAGCAGATAACGCTTCATCTTTGTTGGTATTGCTTAACACGGTAGAATTTGTTTCGATACCGTACACTTTTACTATTTTATCTTTCAGCTCAATGACTACTCGTTGTGCTGTTTTTAATCCAATTCCTTTAACCGATTGAATGGTTGCTATATCATTTAAAGCTATTGCTTCCTTAACCTGTTCGGGGCTAAGAGACGAAAGCATGGTTCGTGCTGTACTAGTTCCAATACCCGAAACCGAAATTAATAATCTAAATATTTCTCGTTCAACCACCGATGAAAAACCATACAATGTATGAGCATCTTCTCTTATTTGAAGATGCGTGTATAGCGTTACATTTTCTGAATTGGGGATATTAGAAAATGTAAACAACGAAATGTGAATTTTATATCCTACACCATTACACTCTATTACAACATCTGTAGGGTTCTTTTCTACAAGCTTTCCTTGTATATGGGTTATCATTGGCTAATTACGGTTGAAGTTTCAAATATAGTATATTTATTTGCATTTGCCATATTTTGAAAGGGTAAAAAAACCATATCCATTTAACACGTTTCCAACGCTGTTTGTTGGGTTTCTTTTTGTTGCGCATCTACAACTGCAACAGCAGCAATATTTACCATTTCTTCAACACTGGCTCCTAATTGAAGAATGTGTACGGGTTTTCGCATTCCTAACATAATGGGACCTATAGATTCAACATTATCTAGCGCTTTTAAAAGTTTGTAATTACTATTAGCAGCAGACAAATTAGGAAATATAAGTGCATTGACTTTTCTTCCGGCTAGTTTTGAAAATGGGAAATTTTCTTGTAAGAGTCTGGAGTCTAAAGCAAAATCTACTTGTATCTCTCCGTCTACAATGGTGTCGGGGCAAGATTTATGCAAAAAGGCAACTGCTTCTTTCACTTTTAATGCTTGAGGATGCTTTGAAGACCCAAAATTAGCATATGAAATCATGGCTATCACGGGTTTTATACCAAACATTTTCATGGTATAATTCGTCATTTGTGCGATTTTAGCCAGTTCTTTTGCCGAAGGATCAATATTAATGGAAGTATCTGATATAAATAGCGGTCCTTTTTTTGTTAACATTAAGTTTGTAGTTGCCACTTTACTTACACCATCGTATCTTCCTATGGTTTCTAAAACAGGTTTAATTACCTCGGGGTAGGATCTTGAGTATCCCGAAATCATTGCATCTGCATCTCCTTCGTTAACCATCATTGCAGCAAAATAATTACGTTCTCGCATGATTTTACCGGCAGAATACAACGTAACTCCTTTTCGTTGTCTTTGTTGCCAATATTTTTCGGCATATTTATTTTTTATTCCTAATAAATCATCACTCTTAGGATCATAAATTTTAACATCGTCTTCAAAATCTATTTCTTTCATTAAAGAAAGTATTTTATCTTTTCTTCCTAAAAGAATAGGTATTCCTATACCTTCTTCTAAAACAATTTGTGCTGCCTTAAGAACATCTAGGTGATCTGCTTCTGCAAAAACAATTCGTTTTGGGTTTGTTCTCGCCCGATTGTATAACATTCTAACAATTTTGTTATCGTTACCCATTCGGTTGTAAAGTTCGTCTTCATATTTTGCCCAATCGGTTATTTTTTTCTTTGCAACACCCGTTTTAATGGCTGCTTTTGCCACAGCGATAGGAATGGTAGCAATAAGTCTTGGATCAAAAGGTTTGGGGATAATATAGTCTTTCCCAAACGAAAGTTTGGTTTCTCCGTATGCAATATTCACCTGTTCGGGAACAGGCTCTTTTGCAAGAGCAGCCAATGCAATCACCGAAGCTTTTTTCATTTCTTCATTAATCTTACTGGATCTTACATCCAAAGCACCTCTAAAAATATACGGGAAGCCCAATACGTTGTTTACTTGGTTTGGATGATCGCTACGTCCCGTTGCCATAATAATATCATCTCGGGTTTTTATTGCCAAGTCGTATTTTATTTCGGGGTTGGGGTTTGCCAATGCAAAAACAATTGGATTTTTTGCCATTTTTTTAAGCATCTTAGGTGTAATAATATCGGCGACTGAAAGTCCTACAAAAACATCGGCATTTTGCATGGCTTCTTCAAGAGTATAAATATCTTTTGAAGTAGCAAATTGAGCTTTTTGAAGGGGCAATTTTTCTCTATCTTTTCTAATAACACCCTTGCTGTCTAGCATGACAATATTTTCATCTTTCGCTCCAAATGCTTTGTACAATCTGGTGCAAGCAGTTGCTGCTGCTCCGGCACCACTAATCACAATAGAAACTTCTTCAATTTTTTTGTTTGCAATTTCTAATGCATTAAGTAAGGCTGCCGCCGAAATAATTGCGGTGCCATGTTGGTCATCATGCATCACCGGAATGTCTAATTCTTCTTTAAGCCTTTTTTCTATCTCAAAAGCTTCAGGTGCTTTTATATCTTCCAGATTAATACCTCCAAATGTGGGTGCTATTTTTTTTACTGTTTCAATAAATTCATCCGCATTTTCGGTGTTTATTTCAATATCGAATACATCAATATCGGCAAATATTTTAAACAAAAGGCTTTTTCCTTCCATTACGGGTTTTGATGCTTCGGCACCAATGTTGCCAAGCCCGAGAACAGCGGTTCCGTTAGAAATTACCGCTACCAGATTTCCTTTATTGGTATATTTATAAACGTTGTTTACTTCTTTTTCAATCTCTAAACAAGGTACTGCAACTCCCGGCGAATAGGCTAAAGAAAGGTCTCTTTGAGTTGCATATTTTTTTGTGGGTACTACTTGTATTTTTCCGGGTTTTGGTAACGCGTGATACTGAAGTGCCTGTTGTTTTTTACTTTTTCGTCTCATAATCTTTGGTTCCATCTAAAGTGAACTACAAAGATACGGCAGTTTAAGGTTATTTTATACGAAAGTATAAGAAAATTGGAATAGTTAGATTATTTAACAATAAGAGGTTTTGAAAGTATCTAGAATTTTTATTTGTAATAAAAAAATGTGTCTTACAGTATTGCCTAGAATGGGGTTACTCTTCGTTCAAAAAAGCAATATTTCGTTTTAAACCTTCAAATTTGGTTCGTTTTACCGGGCTTTTTCTAAAGACTTCGTTAAACACTTCACGGGTGATTTCTTCCCAATCTTTTTTTGAATAATTTAATAGTTGTTCATTTGGAGTAAACAATGGTTGGTTATGTGGTTTGCTAAAACGGTTCCAGGGGCATACATCTTGGCAAATATCGCAGCCAAACATCCAGTCATCAAATTTTCCTTTCATCTCTAGCGGTATTTCATTTTTTAGCTCAATTGTAAAATACGAAATACATCTGCTTCCGTCTACCATGTAAGGCTCTACAATGGCTTGTGTTGGGCAAGCGTCTATACACGCCGTACAGCTTCCGCAGTGATCTGTGACCGGTGTGTCGTAATCCAGTTCTAAATCGATGATGAGTTCGGCAATAAAATAAAACGAACCGGTTTTTTTTGTTATTAAGTTGGTGTTTTTTCCTACCCAACCCAATCCGCTTTTTGCTGCCCAAGCTTGTTCGAGTACAGGGGCAGAATCTACAAAGATACGCCCGTTTATTTCGCCTATTTCTTCTTGAAGGATAGCCATTAACTTTTTTAATTTATCTTTTATCACATAGTGATAATCTTTTCCGTAGGCATATTTTGAAATTTTATAGGTATCGGTTGTTTGTTGTTTTTCCGGAAAATAATTATAGAGTAGCGAAACCACACTTTTGGCACCTTCAACTAACAAAGTAGGATCTAAACGTTTATCGAAATGGTTTTCCATATAGTGCATTTCGCCATGCATGTTTTGAGAAAGCCATTTTTCGAGTTTGGGAACTTCTTCTTCCAAAAAACCGGCTTTACTAATACCACAAGACAAAAATCCCAAGCGATTGGCATGGGATTTTATTAGTTTGCTATAAGCCGTTTTGCTATTCATATAACACTTTTAAAACAACCCTCCTTGAGTGGGTCCTTTTATTCTACCTACATGTTCGTAGGCAGCTTGTGTAACTTCTCTTCCTCTAGGTGTTCGCATTATAAATCCTTGTTGAATAAGAAACGGTTCGTATACTTCTTCTATGGTTTCTGCGCTTTCGCTAACGGCTGTTGCCAAGGTGGTTATGCCTACCGGACCTCCTTTAAACTTATCAATAATGGTGATGAGTATTTTATTGTCCATCTCGTCAAGACCATGTGCATCTACGTTTAGTGCTTTTAAGGCAAATTTAGCTATTTTAATATCAATTTTTCCATCGCTTTTTATTTGTGCAAAATCTCGTACTCTTCGTAAAAGTGCATTGGCTATTCTGGGTGTTCCTCTGCTACGCCCTGCAATTTCGATGGCTGCTTCTAATGAGATGGGTACTTTTAAAATAGAAGCACTTCGTTCGATAATGGTTGTTAGTAATTCGGTTTTATAATATTCTAATCTGGAAGAAATTCCGAAACGTGCTCGCATTGGTGCGGTGAGTAATCCGGAGCGTGTTGTTGCCCCTATTAATGTAAACGGATTAAGATTTATTTGTACCGTTCGAGCATTAGGTCCGGTTTCAATCATTATATCGATTTTGTAATCTTCCATAGCCGAGTACAAGTATTCTTCAACAATAGGACTCAATCGGTGTATTTCGTCAATAAACAAAACATCTCTTTCTTCGAGGTTTGTGAGTAAGCCTGCTAAATCTCCAGGTTTGTCTAAAACGGGTCCCGAAGTAACTTTTATTCCGGCATTAAGTTCATTGGCTAAAATATGCGCTAAGGTTGTTTTCCCTAATCCGGGAGGTCCGTGAAAAAGTGTATGGTCCAGAGCCTCATTTCTAAGATTAGCAGCTTGAACAAAAATCATTAAGTTTTCCAAAATTTGTTCCTGTCCTGCAAAATCATCAAAAGAAAGGGGTCGTAATTTACGTTCGACTTCTAATTCTTCAGAAGAGAAATTATCTTGAGATGGATTGAGGTTTTCGTTCATAGGTATAAGCTGAAAATTCTAAATTAAAAAACCATTTTTTTGTTTTTCAGAAACTGTATTCAAATATAATGAAAAAAGCCTCTTCATAAAGAAAAGGCTTACTTGTTTTAAAATTTTTGAATATAGGTGTTATCTAATGCTCTGTTTCTTCTTCGTTTTCTTGAATTGGAACATTTTGTGGCGCATAGTCTTGTCCTGGTATTACATAATCACTTTCATCTTTATTAAGCTTACTGTAGTCGTAAGATCCTCTATAAACATGCGGAATGGGACCGTCCCAGTTTCCGTGAATGTGTTTAACTTCTGCTGTCCATTCAAGAGTATTAGATTTCCAAGGATTTTTGGGTCCTTTCTTTCCGTAAAATATAGAATGGAAGAAATTATATAAGAAAATTAATTGTCCTACAGCAGCTATAAATGCAAAAATGGTCATTACTACATTAATATCTGTTAAATCGTCAAAATACGGGAAATTGGTATTTGTATAATATCTTCTTGGAAGTCCTGCCATACCTATAAAGTGCATCGGGAAAAAGACCCCATATGCACCAATAATGGTTATCCAAAAATGAATAAACCCGAGATTTTTATTTAACATTCGCCCTTGAAACATTTTTGGGAACCAGTGATAAATTCCAGCAAATAATCCTAACAGTGCCGATATTCCCATTACTAAGTGAAAGTGAGCAACTACAAAATAAGTATCGTGAACATTAATGTCTAAGGCACTATCTCCTAGAATAATTCCTGTTAAACCACCGGAAATAAAGGTAGAAACAAATCCTATGGAGAATAACATCGCGGGGTTCATTTGTAGATTTCCTTTCCAGAGGGTTGTAATCCAGTTAAATGCTTTTACAGCTGATGGTATTGCGATAAGTAATGTGGTAAAGGTAAATACCGATCCTAAAAATGGATTCATTCCGGAAACAAACATATGGTGTCCCCAAACAATGGTTGATAAGAACGCAATTGCTAACATAGAGGTAATCATGGCTCGATAACCAAAAATAGGTTTACGGGCATTGGTTGCCATAATTTCTGAAACCATTCCCATTGCAGGAAGTATTACAATGTAAACTTCGGGATGCCCTAGGAACCAAAATAAGTGTTCAAACAATACAGGCGATCCTCCTTGATTATGTAGTACTTCTCCGGCTATGTAAATATCGGAAAGGAAAAAGGATGTTCCGAAACTTCTATCCATTATAAGCATTAAAGCTGCAGATAATAAAACAGGAAAGGAAACAACTCCGATAATGGCAGTAAGTAAAAATGACCATACAGTTAAGGGAAGGCGTGTCATAGACATTCCCTTAGTACGTAAATTAAGTACGGTTACAATATAATTTAGCGAGCCTAGTAATGAAGAGGCAATAAAAATTGCCATTGACACCAACCAAAGTGTCATCCCCGCTCCCGACCCAGTAATTGCTTGTGGCAATGCGCTAAGTGGGGGATAAATAGTCCATCCGGCATTGGCAGGTCCTGCTTCAACAAAAAGTGAAATAACCATAACAACACTAGAGAGGAAAAACATCCAATAAGAAAGCATATTTAAAAATCCGGAAGCCATATCTCTAGCTCCGATTTGCAATGGAATAAGCAGGTTACTAAACGTACCACTTAATCCGGCAGTAAGCACAAAAAACACCATAATGGTTCCGTGGATAGTAACGAGAGCTAGGTAAACGTTGGGATCCATTACACCATCTTGTCCCCATTTTCCTAAGAAAATTTCATAAGCAGTAAAATGATGATCTGGCCAAGCAAGTTGTAATCTAAATAGCAGAGACATTGCAATACCAATAAAACCCATAAACAAACCTGTAATAAGGTATTGTTTAGAAATCATTTTATGGTCTTGACTAAATATGTATTTAGTTACAAATGTTTCTTTATGATGATGTCCATGATCTTCATGATGATCTACTGCTAAAGGCTGTGCGGTTGCTGACATATCTTATTAAATCTTAATTAAATTATTGTTTTACCATTTTAGAAAAAGTAGGTTGTTGGGCAATCCAAGCGTTAAAATCTTCTTCAGATTCTACTACTATTTTCATTTGCATATTGTAGTGGCTGCTTCCACAAATTTTATTACATAAAAGTAAGTAGTCAAATTCATATGTTTCAAGAGGTTCTTCTCCTTTTCCCACTAAATCTTTACTTTTTAAGGCTCTTAATTCATTAATATGCTTTACTTTTTCTTTTATCTCTTTTTCTTGACGCATATCTTGAGTTGTCATATTGGGCGTAAAGGCAAATTGTGTAATCATCCCGGGAACGCAGTTCATTTGAGCCCTAAAATGTGGCATATAGGCTGAGTGTAATACATCTTGTGAACGTATTTTGAATAGTACTTTTTGTCCAACAGGAAGGTGTAATTCATTTACAACAATATCATCTTGGGCATAAGGGTCAGACTCATCTACACCTAATTGGTTCGCACCTTCAATTAATCGAACGTTTGCTTTTCCAAGTGCATTATCTACTCCCGCATATCTAGCAGTCCAAGAAAATTGTTTTGCATATAATTCTACAACTATTGGATCCTCATCCGGGTCTACATTCATAATATCAGACCAAGTAAACAATCCGTAAATAATTAATCCTGCTAAAACAATTACAGGAATAATCGTCCAGATAAATTCTAATTTATCATTATCGGCATAGAATAATGCTTTTTTCCCTTTTTCTCCACGATACTTAAATGAGAAATATAACAACAACCATTGTGTTAAAATTCCAACAATAAAAATTAATACCATAGAAATTAGCATCAAGTTATCTACCTGTAACCCGTGTTCGGAAGCAGCAACAGGAAGCAAAACATCTCCCCAAAGCCAAAAACAAAGAGCTAAAAGGATATAAATAAAAGCTAATAACCCTAACATTAAATAACCTTGTTTGTTATTATCTTGGTCGTTTGCTATTTGCGAGTTTTGATTACTGATAGGTTTAGAAAGCTGAAAAATCTTTCCTATTTGCCAAACGGCAACTCCAAAAAGGATGATTACTAATATTATTAAAAATGCGGTCATCGTTATAAATTCAATGTTTTATATTAATAGTGATAATGTTTACTTTCTTTAATAAACGGATTGTTTTTTTGAAGCAGTGGTGCTTTTGTTAATGCATTAAATATTACAAAAATAAACAATCCTAAGAAAAATAATACGGCTCCTAATTCAGGTATTCCTATGTACCAATATTCACCAACAGTTGTGGGCATAACTAGTAAATAAACATCTATATAATGTCCTATAAGAATAACTATTCCTGCTAATACAACAAACCAGTTTACCCGTTTAAAGTCACTATTCATAAGTACAAGGAAAGGGAACACAAAATTAGTTACCAACATACCAAAGAAAAGTAATTTATAATCGTCGATACGGGTAACAAAATAGGTAGCTTCCTCAGGAATATCTGCATACCAGATTAGCATAAATTGCGCAAACCATAAATACGTCCAGAAAATACTAAATCCAAACATGTACTTTGCCAAATCATGAATATGACTATCGTTTACAAATTCTAGGAATCCCTGTGCTTTTAACGTAATGGTTACTAGCGCAATTACTGTAATTGCAGAAACAATCATGGTAGCAAAAACATACCATCCGTAAAGGGTACTGTACCAGTGTGGATCTAAACTCATAAACCAATCCCAAGCCATAATGGTTTCAGTAACGATAAAGAAAGCTAAAAAGCCTACCGACATTTTAAAATTCTTTTTAAACCATGTTAAATTATCTGAAGAATCTCCTTGAATTGATTTTTTTCTTGAGAAGTATCGATATAAATTCCATCCTCCAAGATAAATTGCAATTCTAATTAAAAAGAAAGGGGTGTTTAGCCAACCACTTTTCCCGAAGATTATCTCGTCAAAATGTTCGCTTTCGGGGTTTACCAAATCGGGATCCATCCAGTGAAACAAATGATTTAGTCCCATTGCCGAAGCAACTAAAAATGCAAATATAATAATAGATCCTATGGGTAAATATGCCGATATTCCTTCCATCACTCTAAAGAGAACAGGAGACCATCCTGCTTGGGCTGCGTATTGAATGGCATAAAAAACCAATGTACCCAATGAAAGCATAAAGAAGAAAAACGCTGCAACATAAAATGCAGACCATGGTCTGTTTTGATATGCATGCAATGCATGTTCTAAATGCTCATTTTCATGAGATTCTTCTACACCAACTTGGTTGTGAGATTCTTTGGTTTCTTCATGAACAGCCGTAGCATTACCATGACCATCCTCGCTATGGCTTGCCAGTAATTCTTTAACTTCTTCGGTGTTAGAAGGTGTATTTAAAAATCCTGACGCAATGCCTATGGCACCTATGACCATAAAAACAATTGCAAGTAGTTTTAATTTACCGGGTAGCGTGTACATATCTTTAGCTATTGTCTTAGTTTTAATTTTAATGTTGGTTATTAGCCTCTACAACTGGGTTGTTTTCGGCATTAGTAACTTCTTCTTCAGAGGTTGTTATTGGCGGAAAATCTTCGCCATTCAAATTTGCTCTTAATTTTTGAACATACATGGTTATTTGCCAACGTTCTTTTTCATTTGTTTGTGATGCATGAGAACCCATTGTATTTAAACCGTACATAATGGTATAGTAAATACTCCCCTCTGTAATGTCTCTATCTTTATAGTTAGGTACTCCAAGAAATTTCTCTCTCTTTACTAAAATGCCTTGACCATCTCCTTTTGCTCCATGACAAACGGCACAATATAAATCATACATTTTTTTTCCATTTTCCAGGTTTTCATCGGTAATGGGAAGCGGATTTTTTAATTCATCTTTTGCTTTGGCTCTATCTTCAAATGTGTTTTTATAGTCAAATGGTTTCCAACCTCTAGGAACAGTATTCTCAGGTGGTGTCATTGCTTCCATTTGATCTTGAAATATTTCATAATCACCATAGGTTTCATAACTTGGTGAAATATACATTTGTGGGAAATACTGGTAGTTAGGCTTGTCTTTATGAAAACAAGAAACCAAGGTTAACGAAGCAACCAGTAGTACTAATAAGTGACTAAATTTTTTCATATTAATGATCTTCGTCTTTATCGATTATATTAATTTCAACTGCTCCTGTTTTAGCTAAAAATTGCGCTACTTCATTTGCATTAGAACCTCCGTCTACTTCCATTAAAAAATGGTCATCGGTTGTTCTTGGATCAGGATTTTCAGCTTTTTTAAAGGGCCATATTCTACTACGCATGTAAAAGGTAATCACCATTAAATGGGCAGCAAAAAACACAGTTAACTCAAACATTATTGGAACAAAAGCGGGCATATTTTCAAAATAGCTAAAACTTGGTTTTCCTCCAATATTTTGAGGCCAGTCTTGAATCATCATATAGTTCATCATCCAAATTGAAAAACAAAATCCTACAACTCCATACATAAAAGAAGTAATTGCAATGCGAGTATTAGCCAAGCCCATTGCTTTTTCTAATCCGTGTACAGGAAAAGGGGTATAAACCTCCTCTATGTGATAATGTTCACCACGAACCTTTTTTACGGCGTTTAACAGTATATCGTCGTCGTTATATATTGCGTGAATAACTTTTGATGCCATAACTCTTAACTGTTTTTAAGTTTTGATGCTTGTCCTGCCCAGTCGTCTCGTTTTGCTCTTCCGGGAAATTCGTTAATTATCGTATCTAACAAGTCATACTCTTTATCTGTCATTTTACTAACTTGCTCAAAGGTATAAATACCCAAGGTATGTAATTTTTGTTCCATCACAGGTCCAACTCCGCTAATTTTCTTTAAATCATCAGCAGTTTGTGTATCCGGATTAAAGG
>JALWYP010000291.1 GCA_026992695.1 Flavobacteriaceae bacterium | reverse complement strand
TGTTTAAGAATGATGCGTTGTATAATTATATAAAAACCAATACCGAAAAGTCTGTTAGTGAATTTTCGGCGACATCCATTTCAGAAAAATGGAATAATTTATTGCAAAAATGAATGAAATTAACATTATAGAAATACCTAAAATAACAGACCCCGACGGACGCGGAAATCTTTCGGTAATTGAAAAGAACACACTTCCTTTTGAAGTAAAAAGAGTGTATTATTTATATGATATTCCCGGAGGAGAAACACGTGGCGCACACGCTCATAAACAACTGCAACAATGCTTGATTGCTTTAAGCGGTAGTTTTGATGTGAAATTGGATAACGGAAAAACCCGACAAACCATCACCCTAAACAGACCCGACAGAGGGTTGTTAATTCCCAACGGAGTTTGGCGAGAGTTGGTTAATTTTTCTTCCGGATCGGTGTGTTTGTCGTTGGTAAGCGATGTGTATGATGAGAATGATTATATTCGAGATTATCAAGAATTTTTATCACTTAAAAGAAGTTAGTCGAACTCCTTTTTTCTCTAATACGTTTTGTGTTTTTAATAATACTTTCAATATAGGTTTTGGCAATTTAAGTAAAAAACGTTGTTTGGAAGTAAGATTTTTTAAATCAATTTTTTTAAAATAGTTCTTAAAAGAAGCTCTGTCACCGGCAAGTTTGTGTTGTAACGCAAAAGAAAACCGGTTTAAATCGAGGTATTTTTTTAAATTGGGGTTGTGTTTTGCTTGAGCCTCATATTTATCAAGATTCATGAATACCCTGTTTAAGGTAGGAGTATGTGAAATACGATTGCTACCGACAAGATTGTGACGAGCTGAAACTTGATTTATAAAAGAAGGTGGAGAAATAAGGGCAGCTCTAAGCCATAAATCGGTATCTTCTCCGGCTCCGTTGGTGATGGTATAATCAAATCCTTTTAGTTTTATAAAAAAGTCTTTGCGCATACAAACCGCAGATGTCCAAGCTAGGCAATCTACCAAACTATTCTCAAAATAATTAGATACAATACCCGTCCATCCCTTTTCTTTTTGGGTAATAGGAGATTGCATAGGGGTTGTAAACGACTGAGTCCGTTTTTTTTCGTAAGCAGTTAAAAACCAATTGCTTTCCGGAAATTTACTGGTTAATAAATTAATGTCTTCCAAATGGTTGGGATACCAATAATCGTCGGCATCTAAAAAAGCAATGTAAGGAGACTGTGCTTTTTCAACACCAAAATTACGAGCTTTCGAAACGCCTTCATTCTTTTTTGTGTATTGTTTTATTCTGTCATCTTTTATCGTGTTAACAACTTCGGCGCTTTTATCTGTAGAACCATCGTTTATTATAATAATTTCAAAATCTGTAAAAGTTTGCGACAGAACACTTTGTAAGGTATTTAAAATATCTTTTTCTTTATTGTAAAGCGGTATGATAACAGAAAACTTAGGCATTTTTCTTTAATTTTGCATAATAAGATAAACGGTACAGGTCAAATAAGAAAATAGAAGGGTTTTTTGAGCAACTATTTTTTTTAATTAATGGTAAAAAAGGAGTGATTACAAATTGAAAAAGACCACTTAACTTTAAATAATTTAGTTGTAAGTAAGTTTTTTGAAGTTTGCTTACATTGGGCTTAATGAGTTTGTTTTTTTCTAAAGTTATCGTAGTTTTTACGGCATTAAGCGATTTTGTTAAAAATACATCGTTGTTTTCTAAACCTAAGTGAATCACAGGATTATCAATGTGTGAAACAACTGTTTTTCTTTTCTTTAAACAGTTTTGAAACAGAATATCCATCCCGTAATAATTGGTAAGTAAACGAGTATTAATCTCAATAAAAATGTTTTTTTTAATAAAGAAACAACCAGAATTAATAGTTTGATAAGGTTTTCTTTTTCTATTACTAACAGCTATATTTTCTCTTCTTCTGCCATATTTCCATCTAAGCATTTTAACTTTTTCAGGTTTGTTTTCTTGATACGTGATACCACCAAATAACACATCTGTGTTTTTTTGAATTTCTTTTACATAACGAGAAATAAAATCGTTGTTTTTTGGTAAAACATCTGCGTCTAAAAATAGTAACCAATTGTAGTTAGCTCTAGTGGCAAGATTTTGTCTTGTTTTTGTACGACCTAAATTGCTCTTGTTTTCAAAATAAAAACAATGTGGTAAGGTTTCGGTTTTTTTGTTTTTTAGCTTAATCTGTTGGTCTGTAGAGGCATCATCACAAATCATCATTTCAAAATCAATACCCGTATCTGTAGCTTGTTTGTGAAGTAAACTAACTAGTTTGGTAATATCATAATTATATGTAGGAATTAATATTGAAACCATAAATTGGTTGCTAATTTACAATTATCAAGCTAATTTTAGTATATTTAGCTTGAAAATACATTGCGATGAAAAGATTGTTTTTTATTCTGTTATTTCTTCTTTTGGTGTCTTCCGTTAAGGCTCAAGAATATTCTTGGTTTTATATTAGAGCCAAAGACACGCTTGTTATGCTTGATTTTAGCAGACAAGGAAATGTTTTGGTTTATAAAGGAACGAATGCCCGGCTAAAAAATATTTTTTCAAAATACACTGTTTACGAATTTAAAAAAACGGCTCGTAATGCTAAGAAGAAATATTTAAAACGCACTTTTTTTGTTGTGAGTGATAATGACACTTTGTTACAAGATTTGTTGCAAAGCTCGAATACACCTTTTATTTCGGGAGAAATTATTCCCGAAGGAAATAAGAAAATATATGAGCCTAATGATTACGGAATTACGAGTACCATAGGCGATAACATTGGCTTGCCGGTTTATCTGGATTATTATGACGTATTAGGCGTACCAAAAGCGTGGTATTATACCACCGGAAGAAGAGATATTAGTGTTGGTATTTCTGACGGGAGCGTAGATACCACCGATTTAGAATTTAAAGGCAAAACCAAAGTTATTAGAAAGTCGCACCTTGCCGATGGTCATGGCATATCGGTTTCTGCAACTGTAGCGGCACAAGGAGATAACGGATATGGCTTTGCCGGTATTTGTTACGATTGCAGTATTTACGGAACTTCGTATGGTTATTTTAGTAAACTAGAACCCTTAGTTGAATTGTCTAACCTTGGAGCCAGTGTTATAAATTGCAGTTGGGGAATTACCAAACCTTATGAAACGGCACAAGAGGAAATTAATAAAATGGCTGAAAAAGGGACAGTTATTGTTGCCATTGCCCACAACAAAAAGTGGATAAAAATTAAAAATAAAGGTAAACTTTTTTATTATCCGGCTTCGTATGATAAGGTTATTTCGGTTGCAACGGTTATGCATCGTTATGAAAAGCCGTTAGATAATATTCTTGTTCAAGAAACCAACGGAAAATACTATGCTTCAAATATTCGGGGTTATTTGGGTAGAAATTTGGGCTTTAAAAACAACGACACATTAGCCCAACCGTTTATTTATCCTGTAGCTTTGCGAACTTTAAATCCTGCAGTAGATATTTTAGGACCCGGAGTAGGGTTAGTTCGTTATGGTGAATACGTATTACGTAATAAAATAAATTATAGTACGTATGGTGCAACTTCGGGAATCGCACCACTAGTAACAGGAACTGTAGGTTTAATGAAATCGCTTCAACCTTGTATAACGGTAGATGAAGTAGATGCTATTATTAAACTTACTTCTATGAATATAGATACTATTGAAGCCAATAAACCGTATTTTGGTTATTATGGTGCCGGAATGCTTCAAACAGGTAATGCAGTTGAGTTGGTTTATAAATTAGCAACGCCTTCTGAAACTGCCTATATCCAAAATCAAAAATTTAAACGTTGGGTTTTTCCTATTAAAGCCGTTTCAGAAAAAGTAATTATTCAAAATCAAGTTTTTGAAGATGATGCGGTACTTACTCTTACAGCCAAAAATCAAATAGTATTAAGTGAGAATACTGTTTTAAAACCCAATAAAACGGGAAAAATTCATCTAAAAATTCAGCCTTCGTTGCAACCTGCGTGTAGTTTGTATTTAAGAGAAGGTTTTCCGAACAATAAATATTACTTTCCCGAAAGTAATTAATTTCTTAAAATGGTTTGTTTTCTGTCTGGACCTACCGATACAATTTTAATAGGCACTTTTAATTCGTTTTCTAAAAATTGTATATAATGGTTTAATGCAACAGGAAGTTGCGATGCGTCTGTCATTTGAGTTAAATCATCTTTCCAACCCGGAAGTTCGGTATAAACGGGAGAAACATTTTCTGGGTCAATATTGTAAGGGAAATGAGTAATCGTTTTTCCTTTAAATGTATAGGCGGTACATACCTTTATTTTATCAAAACCGCTTAACACATCACTTTTCATCATCATTAATTGGGTTACGCCATTTATTTGCACAGCGTATTTTAATGCTACTAAATCTAACCAACCACATCTTCTGGGGCGACCGGTTGTTGCACCAAACTCATTTCCTACACGAGCCATTGTTTCGCCATAGCTGTTAAACAATTCGGTGGGGAAAGGACCGCTTCCAACACGAGTTGTATAGGCTTTAAATATACCGTAAACTTGGTTTATTTTTCCGGGAGCCACACCCAATCCGGTGCAAGCACCGGCTGCAGTAGTGTTAGATGAGGTTACGTAGGGATAGGTTCCAAAATCGATATCAAGTAATGAGCCTTGTGCGCCTTCTGCTAAGATTGTTTTTCCTTCTGTTTGAACTTGGTGAAAATATTCTTCGCTATCTATAAAAGTTAATTGTTTTAAAGTTTTTATAGCATCAAAAAATTCGGTTTCTAATTCGTTTAAATCGTAGTCGATTTTAGAATCAAAAAAGTCTATCATTTTAACATGCTTGGTGGCAAGCGAGTGGTATTTTTCTTTCCAATTGGTGAATTCTAAATCACCTACTCTAATTCCGTTTCTACCGGTTTTATCCATATATGTGGGACCAATGCCTTTTAGGGTTGAACCTATTTTGGCTTTTCCTTTTGCCGCCTCAGATGCAGCATCTAACAGCCTGTGTGTGGGGAGTATTAAATGTGCTTTGCGCGAAATAAGTAACTTGCTTTTTATGTCTAAATTAAAGGGAGCAAGTTTATCTAATTCTTTTTTAAAAATAACGGGATCTATTACAACACCATTACCTACAACATTGATTGCGTTTTTATGAAAAATACCGCTAGGTATGGTATGAAGCACGTGTTTTATACCGTCAAACTCAAGAGTGTGTCCGGCGTTAGGACCTCCTTGAAACCGTGCAATGATGTCATAATTTTTGGTTAAAACATCAACAATTTTTCCTTTGCCTTCGTCTCCCCATTGGAGACCTAGTAGTAAATCTACCGCCATATTATTTTTTGGATTTTTTATTTCCGTAGAAATATAGAGAGTGGTTAATTATTTCGATGTCAAAAACTTCTTCAATAGTTTTTTTTATATTTTCGATTCTAGGGTCACAAAATTCAATGACTTCTCCGTTAGAGAGTATAACATGGTCGTGTTGTTTATCAAAGTAGCATTTTTCATAGAAAGCTTGATTTTGCCCAAATTGATGTTTTCTTACAAGACCGCATTCTAGTAATAATTCGATGGTATTATAGAGTGTTGCACGGCTCACTCGATATTTTTTATTTTTCATATTGATATACAAAGATTCTATATCAAAATGCTCGTTTGAGTTGTAAACTTCTTGGAGTATGGCGTACCGTTCGGGGGTTTTACGATGCCCTTTT
>JALWYP010000290.1 GCA_026992695.1 Flavobacteriaceae bacterium | reverse complement strand
GTGTTAAATTGTTTATAAAAATAGAAGTTACTCTCCGGTTTCCCAGCCTACCATAAAGTATTTAAAAGTAGCATCTTCGGGTATTTGTGTGCCTTCTATTTTTAGATCTAAATTATATCGTAAATCTTCAGGCAATTGTTTTTTATCTATGGTAACAAAAATAGCGCTGTCTTTTAAAAACACAACCACCGAGTTAATAGTTGTCTCTACATTGTCTATCTCATAATTGTCTTTAATATCTTTAAATGTACTCTTTGTTGTTAGTCCTTTTTCGGTTTTAAAACGCGAGTCAAAAATCTGAATGTTGGTAATCTTTGAATCTGGGTTTCGCTCATCATGAGGTGAAATCAACATCAATTTACTACCCCCTTTTTCGTAAATTTCTACCTCACCTTGTGTACCTAGTGCATCTTTTATTGGGTTGAGTTTTACAATGGAATCTTGAACAAAAATAGAATCCAATTGCTTCATTTTAATTTCTTTGGTTAATCTACCTACTCGATCTTTGGTTATTAAAAAGGGGTCTTCCTGTTTGTCGCATTGTATAAATAAAAATGTTGTAATAGCAATGAAGAGTATTTTTTTCATAATAGTTTTTTTGTTTAAATTTTGTTAGAATAATTATAGTATTTAGCGCATCATTTTACCTAGAATTCCCAGTACGCTTCGTATAACGGTAGGGCTGGTGAGTACTTTAATGAAAGGGTTTTGTGTGCTTCGTCTTCGGGAAGAACTTCGTCTGGATGTACTTCGTCCCGAGCTTCTTCTTGAACTACTTTTAGAAGCGGCTTCTTTTTTTGCCAATTTTTCGGAAGCTTCTATTTTTTTGTTCAGCAATTCGTAGGCACTTTCACGATCTATTTCTTCATTATACTTAGGGATAAGTTTAGATTGTTTAAGTAAATCTTTTAACTCATCATCTTCTAAAATATCCATTCTACTCATAGGTGCTCGCATAAGTGTTGCGGCTAAAGGAGTGGGAATTCCTTTTTCGTTTAATGCTGTAACAAGCGCTTCACCAATTCCTAGAGAGGTAAGTACTTGTGCTGTGTCATAATAATCAGAAAGCGGATAGTTCTCGGCAGTAAGCTTAATGGCTTTTCTGTCTTTAGCTGTAAAAGCACGTAAAGCATGTTGCACTTTAAGTCCTAATTGGCTTAAAACAGCATCGGGAATATCGGTAGGATTTTGTGTTACAAAATAAAGCCCCACGCCTTTTGACCGTATAAGTTTTACAATACTTTCTATTTGGTTAAGCAAAGCATCACTGGCTTCTTTAAAAATAAGATGTGCTTCGTCTATAAATATCACCAATTCGGGTCTTCCGCTGTCGCCCTGTTCGGGGAAAGTAGAATATATCTCAGCCAACAGGCTTAACATAAAGGTTGAAAATAGTTTTGGACGATCTTGTATATCGGTAAGTCGAAGAATATTAACAAAACCTCTTCCGTCTTCATTTACACGAAGTAAATCATCTACTTCAAACGATTTTTCACCAAAAAACAAATCACCTCCTTGTTGTTCCAGCTCAACAATTCTTCGTAAAATTGCTCCGGTTGATGCAGGTGAAATACGTCCGTAATCT